>NZ_JBEOWI010000039.1:0-94669 GCF_040296005.1 Kitasatospora sp. NPDC002551
TCGGCCTACGCCGGCCAGACGGTGACCCTCAAGTTCAACGGCACCGAGGACGCGTCGCTGCAGACCAGCTTCGTGATCGACGACACCTCGATCGCGACCAGCTGAAGCCCCGGCTGATCGTCCCCGTCGGCCGCCCGGCACCTCGCGCCGGGCGGCCGGTGGTGACGTGACGACGCCCACCGACGGTGCGGCCGCTTGGTTTCTGGAGGTCGCCGGAGAACCGGACGTCTGGTGAACGGCCAGATCACCGGATCCTGGACGGGGGCATCATGGTGCCGGCTGTGCTCACGCGCCAACGGTTCCCGCGACCTCACCGACGGTCACTGCCTCTGGACCACTGCGTCCGAATGCCGGCCGAGTTCCTTGAGCACATCGTCCAGCGCCCCCAGGCGCTGGACGAGCTGGAGCGGGACGCCTCCTGCGCTGGGGGCGGCCGTAGCTGATGGGCTGGTGGGCCTCGGGTGAGGGTGCCTGTCCTCGTTGGCGTGGGCGTCAGAGTCCGGCTGCTCGGCGGCCGAGGATGGGTTCGGCGAGGAGTCGTGCCGGGGCGCAGAGGGTTTGGCCGTGGCGGGTGAAGAGGTCGTCCCGGGAGTTGAAGTGTCCGAGGTCCGTGAGGAGGTAGGCCGAGAGGTCGCACGGGGCGGCGGGCGATGCGGGGCAGGTGGTGGTGGGTCCGTCCCAGTCGACGTTCGTTCTGGACAGTGCCTCGAAGAGGGTCTCCGGGCCGGCGTTGGTGAATCCGCCGTCGGCTCGTTCGTGCGGGTTGGGGCTGTCGGCGAAGAGGTCGGAAATCGGCAGCCAGGAGGTGGCGATGCGGAACTCCGGCCAGGCCAGCACCACTTGGTCGGGGACGAGCCGACGCATCCGGGGGAAACGTGGGTACCAGAAGGAGCCGTCCACGACGAGGCCGCGCACTCGGGTCGGGATGCCCTGCGCCCGTGCGACCGCCTCCAGCACGGCCATCCGCTGGCTGCAGGAGCCGCGGCCGAGTCGCAGGACCTCGGAGACCGGTCGCCGCTCCTCCACCGAGTACACGGGGCGGACCTCCGTGGAGATCCACCGGTGTGCGTGACGGAGGTACGTCACCGTGCACGCCGCCCCCTCCCCTCCGGAGGGCGGCATGCCGATCAGCCGCAGGGCGGACCGGACGCGCGGGTGTCGCCAACCGAGGATGGGCGTGGGTGCCGCGCTTCCGTGTGCGCTGTTGTCGCCTGGTGCGGCTTGTCGTGCTCTTCCGCGCGGCGTCAGCAGCGTACTCACCATGACCGGCTCCTCCCGTCCTGACGGGGGCTCAGTCTTCCAGAGATTTTGAACGCGTTCAAGTAGCGCCGGTGGTTCCTGCCGGGTGGGGCATGCTGAAGGGCGAGTGGGACTGCGGTGCCACAAGACCATCGGGTGATCGCGTTAGAAGGGTATGGAGCACATATTGGCGGCCGAGTCGGGGGCGCCGCCCGTCGAGGCGCCCGACTTTCCGGCCTTCGTGGCGTCGCGGGGGCGCCAGCTGTTGCGGACGGCGTTTCTCCTCACCGGGGGTGACGCGCATCTCGCCGAGGATCTGGTGCAGGAGGCGCTCGGCCGGGTCTTCGTGAAGTGGCGGCGGATCTCGCGGCTGGAGAACCCCAGCGGGTACGCGCAGACCGTCCTGGTGAACACCTTCCTCTCGCACCGCCGCCGGCGCAGCAGCACCGAGCGGGTCACCGACGTCCTGCCGGACGTCGCCGTCGTCGACCCGGACCCCGCGCTGCGGCTCACGCTGCTGCGGGCGCTCGGGGAGTTGCCGGCGCAGGACCGGGCGGTGCTGGTGCTGCGCTTCTGGGAGGACCGGAGCGTGGAGGAGACGGCGGCGGCGCTGCGGTTGAGCAGCACCGCCGTGCGCTCGCGCAGCAGCCGGGCGCTGGCGCGGATGCGGGGCGCGTTGGGGGCGGATTCGGTGGCGGCGATGGAGAAGGCGGGGTTGCGTCATGCCGGTTGAGGAGGAGCACGGACAGGACTTCGAGGCGGAGTTCGCCCGCGCGTTGCGCGGCGCGGCCGACCTCGCCCCGGAGGACGCGCTGTTCGGCCTGGCCGCCGGAGCGGAGCGGCGCGGGCGGCGCCGCCGCGGCCGGCGGCGGGCCGCGCTGGTGGGCGCGGTGGCGGTGGCGGTGCTGGTGGCCGGCGGTGCCGGCGTGCTCGGCGGGGGTGCGGGGGCGTAGCTGTTCGGGCCGGCCGCCGAGCCGGTGCGGCCGATGACCGCCGAGGAGGTGGTGCAGCTGGTGACGGGGCTGCTGCCGCCGGGGTCGGTGGAGTCGAAGATCGCGGAGACGCCCGGCAGTTCGAAGGCGTCGCGGGGCGAGCACCAGAACTTCGGGGTGCTGGAGTTCGACGACGGCAAGGGCGTGAGCGTGATCGTCTACAGCGTCGACCGCGGCACGCAGCGCCCCGACGAGGCGGCCCGCTGCTCGGACCCGTTCACCACGCCGCAGGACTCGTGCGAGCGCACCGTGCGGGAGGACGGCTCGGTCGTGGTGATCGACAAGCGGCGGGACAGCAACTTCCCCGGCCAGCGCCAGTGGCAGGGGACGTGGGCGCTGCCCGACGGCACGGTGGTCCGGGTCACCGAGTACAACGGGCAGCCGGCCACCCCGGCCCGGGAGGAACCGCCGCTGGACGCCGGGCAGTTGGCGTCGATGGTGACCTCGCCGGCCTGGGCCCGGGTGGTCGCCGCGATGCCGCCGAACCCCGACGCGCCGAAGCCGCCGAAGGAGGAGGAGCAGCCGAAGCAGGCGGCGACGCCGTCCCCGGCCGAGCTGCTCGCGACGCTCACCAGGCTGCTCCCGCCGGGCACGGCGCCGTCCGGCGCGGACGAGCAGCACGCCACGCTGACGGTCACGGCCGGGGAGCGGACCAGCAAGGTCTCGGTCCTCGTCGAACCGGCCGGGGAGCAGGGACGCAAGAACAGGAAGGGCGCCGAGGAGGGGCTGCCGACCCCGCTGGAGGTGCGGGAGAAGCTGCCCGACGGCACCCTCGTGGTCACCAACCGGTTCGGCAACGGCAAGACCGCCACCGACCCGGTGCTGCACTGGACGGCGCAGGTGTACTACCCGGACGGCCGGAACGTGCAGTTGTACGAGTGGAACGGCGAGAACGGCTACGACTTCCGGCCCGGCGAGCCGGCGCTCTCGGTGGACCAGCTCAAGGCCGCCGTCCTGGCGCCCGACTGGCGGAAGTGACCCCTCGCCCCGGCCGGCACGGAGGCCGGAACGGAGGGTGGAACGGAGAGCGGGTCAGGAGCCGCCGCGAGGGATGCGGTGGCGCCATTCGCGGGTGAAGACGACGTTGCCCGCCTCCTCGGCGCGGAGCTGGGTGTGGGCGAGGAGGTGGGTGGGGTCGCAGCGGAGTTCGGTGCGGGTGCGGACGGTGACGTCCCAGCCGATGGCGGGGCGCTCCAGGCGGACGGTGCGGTCGGTGCGGGCGAGGGCACTGAGGGGGGTGGCGGCGAGGACGCGGTAGGCGGTGACGGTCTCCTCGGCGCGGACCAGGCCGTCGGGGTGGGTGCGGGTGCCGTCGCCGGCCGGGGAGAGCTCGGTGCGCCACTCGCGGCGGCCGATGTCGTGGACGGTGACGCGTTCGGGGCGGGCGGTGAGCGGCTCGGTGAGGTGCAGCGGGGGCGGCAGGGGGAGGGTGGGGGAGCGGAAGGTGAGGTCCTCGGCCGGCGGGGTGGGCGGGCGGACCGGGAGGGTGAGGGCGGAGCGGGAGGGGTCGAGGGCGAAGCCGGACGGTTCGGGGCCGGGCCAGATCCACGGCCAGTAGCTGGAGGAGACGGCGAGCCGCAGGCGGTGGCCGGTCGGGACGGTGGCGCCGGTCGGCGCGAACAGCACGGTGGCGTCGGTGGCGCCGGAGGCGGGGGCGAGGACGCCGCGGGTGAGCAGGGTGGAGGTGCCGTCGGGGGCGACGGCGCACAGGCGGGCGGCGATCAGGGCGGCGACCGGGGCCGCGACCGGGGCGGGCGCGGCCTCCGGGCGCAGGTGCAGGGCCAGGGACGGCGTGCCGAGCAGATCCAGCGGTTCGGGCAGCGGCCGGGAGTCGAAGCAGACCGAGCGGCCGTCCTCCTCCCGCTGGTCGGGCGGCTGGTCGGCGGGGCGGCCGAGCGGAACGTAGGAGCCGGCGTTGAGGCCGGTGTGCTGCGGCGAGCGGACGTGCACCCAGCGGTCCTCGGAGGCGGTGCCGGCGGTGCGCAGCGGGCCGTCGAGGCCGTAGTGGACCTCGCGGACGGCGGGGGAGGGCCAGGGGTCGTCGCCGCACCAGTGGTCGGTGCGCCAGCTGCGCAGGGCGGGGGCGTCGAGGGCGCCGGCGTCGAGGTCGCGCAGCCAGTGGTCGTACCAGCGCAGCGCCTCGGGGAGGAGTTCGTCGGGCAGGCCGTGCGACCAGGGGCCGAGGACGGCGCGGACGGGGGGCGCGGCGCTGCCCGCCAGGGCGAGGACGGCGGCGGCGGAGGGGTCCGACCAGCCGGCGACGGCGAGGGTGGGGACGGTGGCGGCCGGCCCGGGCCCGGCAGGGGCGGCGAGCCAGCCGGCGAGCGGTGGTTCGAGGGCGTCGAGCCGGGCCAGCCACATCGCCCGCCAGGCGTCGCCGACGTACTGCGGGTCCGGTGGGCGGGCCGCGTCGGCGAGCCGGTCGGTGGCCCGGGTGTGGCCGTCGGCGGCGAGGACGGCGCCGCCGAGGCGGTGCGGGCCGTCGGGGCAGGCGACGACCGCGGCGTGCACGGCGTCCGGGGCGAGGGCGGCCAGGCGCAGGGCGAGGTCCCCGGCGGCGCCGGTGCCGAGCAGGCCGACCCGGCCGCTGCACCAGGGCCGGGCGGCGAGCCACCGGACGACCTCCGCGCCGTCGGCGGCGAGGCTGTCGTCGGTGGACGCGACGCCGCCGGAGTTGCCGTGCCCCCGGGCGTCGACCCGGACGGCGGCGTGGCCGTGGCCGGCGATCCAGGGGTGGCGGCGGGCGTCGTCGGTGGCGGTCCAGTCGGTGAGGCGGCCGGTGGAGTACTCCAGGACGACGGGGACGGGCTCCTCGGTCACCGGGCGCCAGAGGCGGGCGTACAGCTCGGTGCCGTCGGGGAGGGGGACGCGCAGGTCCTCGCGGGTGGTGCGGTAGGGGTACGAGGGCATGGCCGCTCCATCGGGTCCCGGTCGGTGCGGATCATTCCGACAGTAGGGGAGGAAGCGGGCGCGCGCCCGGCGAGGGGTCGGCCGGGCGCGCGGGACGGGAAGGACGCGGGACGGGACGGACGCGGGGACGTGAGGAACGCGGGACGGCGGATCCGGAGCCGTCAGGCCTTGCTCAGCCAGGCGGTGGCGTTCAGGGCGAGCGCGGCGTCGGTGCCGGCCGGGTCGTTCCAGCCGTCGTGCAGGTTGTTGTGCGGCTGCCCGGTGCCGTCCTCCGGCGGTGAACTGTCGCCCCAGACGGCGATCCGGCCGTCACCGAAGGTGCTGGTGACGAAGAAGGCGCCGGTGTTCCCGGAGGAGCCGGGCCGGTAGACGATGCCCTTGACGGTCGGGTTGTCGGCCGGGTGCAGGGTCATCGTGGTCCCGTCGCGGATGATCGAGCCGGTGACGGTGCCGAACGGGCCGTGCAGCACCGGGTCGGCGGGGTCGTCCACCGCGCGCGGGTTCTCGTTGTGGATCTTCGCGAGGTCGACGCTGAACCCGAAGGGGTCGCTGTTGTCGACGCCGTTGTCGGCCATCAGGTCGTTGATGATCGCGGGCGAGTCGATGCCGTCGTTGTTGCGGTCGCTCAGGGTGTGGTCGGAGATCAGGAAGAGCCCGCCGCCGTTCTGCACGAAGTGCATCAGGGCGCTCTTTTCCGCCTCGCTGAACCGGATGTTGGGCTCGGGGATCACGACGGTGTCGAAGTTGGCCAGGTCGAGCGGGGCGCCGGTGCCGAAGGTGAAGGTGCCGCCGGGCGGCAGGGTCTTCAGGCTGTACTGGCCGGTCCGCTGCAGGTCGACGCCCCAGGAGGACAGGGCGCCGGTCCAGCTCTTGTCGGAGGTGGGGACGGTGTTCTCGCCCAGCGGGTCGGGCTGGGCGGTGGAGACGATCCAGTCGGCGTTGCCGGCCGTCTCGGCCTTGCTGTTGTCGAACAGCACCCGGTGAACCGTGGTGGCGGCGGAGGCGGTGGGGCCGGGGGCGCTGGGCGCCGTGAGGCCGACGGTGACTAAGGCCGTCGCGAGCAGTGCGGCGGCCGTGCGCAGGCGGGGCATGAGCGGTACCTCCCGGGGGACGAGCGCGCGGGAGGTGAGGCCGGTACTCCCATCATCCTCCTGTTCGTCCGCCACCCGGTGACCGAGTCGTAATTGCGCATGACTTGCAACTAATTACCGGGAGGGGGAAAGATGGCCCGGCTTCGACGCCCCCACGAAAGGACCCCCCCGATGACCGGCCCCCGCTGGCGCGACAGGCTCACCCGTGAGGAGTGGATCCGGCTGGCAGGCATGGGCGGCTTCATCCTCGCCCTGCACGTGATCGGCTGGTTCACCCTGCTCGCCCTCGTCGCGCCCGAGCACTACGACGTCGGCGGCCAGGTCTTCGGCGCCGGAATGGGCCTCACCGCCTACACCCTGGGCATGCGGCACGCCTTCGACGCCGACCACATCGCCGCCATCGACAACACCACCCGCAAGCTGATGGGCCAGGGCAAGCGCCCGCTCTCGGTCGGCTTCTGGTTCTCGCTGGGCCACTCGTCGATCGTCTTCGGGCTCTGCGCGCTGCTCGCCTTCGGCATCCGCTCGCTCGCCGGCCAGATCGAGTCGGACGACTCCACCCTGCACGAGACCACCGGGCTGATCGGCGTCACCGTCTCCGGCACCTTCCTGCTGGCCCTCGGCCTGATCAACCTGGGCGCGTTCAACGGCATCCTCAAGGTGTTCCGCCGGATGCGCGAGGGCGAGTTCGACGAGGCGGAGCTGGAGGCGCAGCTGGAGAAGCGCGGCCTGATGAACCGCATCCTCGGCCGGGTGACCAGGGCCGTCACCAAGCCCTGGCACATGTACCCGGTCGGCCTGCTGTTCGGCCTGGGCTTCGACACCGCCACCGAGGTGTCGCTGCTGGTGCTGGCCGGCGGCGCGGCGGCGTTCCAGCTGCCCTGGTACGCGCTGCTGGTGCTGCCGGTCCTGTTCGCGGCGGGCATGAGCCTGCTGGACACCATCGACGGCTCGTTCATGAACTTCGCCTACGAGTGGGCGTTCTCCAAGCCGGTCCGCAAGATCTACTACAACCTGACCGTCACCGGCCTGTCGGTGCTGGTCGCCCTGGTCATCGGCTCGATCGAGCTGATCGGGCTGCTCGGGGAGAAGCTCGACGTCACCAGCGGGCCGGTCGCCTGGATCGGCGAGCTGGACCTCGACCTCGTCGGCTACGCGATCGTCGGCCTCTTCGTGCTCACCTGGGTGGCGGCGATCGCCTACTGGAAGCTCGGCAACGTCGAGGAGAAGTGGTCGGCCGGGCTGACCGCCGCGGCCGCCGAGAAGGCCGAGTAGGCCGCGCGGGCCGAGGAACGCGCGGGCCGAGCGGCGCGCGGGAGCGGGAACGCGGGAGGCCCGCCCGACCTGGTGGTCGGGCGGGCCTCCGCTTTCGGCCGACGGTCTCAGCCGGGTGTCCGGATCAGCAGCCGTACGTCCAGGACCGCACGCCCGGGAAGGGCAGCGAGTTCCAGCCGGCCGCGCCGATGGCGATCGCCAGGCACTTGCGGTGGTAGTACGCCTTCGAGGCCATGTGCTGGACGTAGCCGGAGTAGGCGCCCGCCGCGAGGGCGAAGCCCGCGCCGACCGGTCCGAGCAGGCCCACGCCGACCCAGATCGGGCCGTAGACGTAGTGGGCGTTGCGGCCGATCTTCCCGGTGTACGCGCGGTTGAAGTAGAAGGTGAGCTGCGCCAGGTACTTCAGGCCGCGCCAGCCGAAGTGCGCCTCCATGTGGGCCCAGAGACGGCCCCAGGAGTAGTAGCGGGTCTTCGACCAGCTCCAGCGCCCGTCCAGGTCGAAGGAGTTCACCGGGTCGGTCGGGTAGGTGTAGGCGTTGGCGTTGCCGCCCGGGACCGGGTCGGCCTGCAGGAACCGGCCGAGGCTCGGGTCGTACAGCCGCGAACCCATCAGGATGACGCCGGTGGCGGTGGTGGAGTCGCGCTGCTCGCCGCCGACCCAGCCGTAGCCGGTCACCGGGCCGCTGAGGCTGACGCCGTACTCGTCGAAGACGCGCACGCTCAGCGACTGGGCCGGGTCCAGCGGGAGCTGGACGGACACGTCACCGTGCAGGTTGGTGAGCTGCAGGACGGTGCCGTCGGTGGCACCCGTGATGGCGCCGAGCGTGCCGCCGAGGTCGGTCACGCTGCGGGCGACCGCGCCGTTGCCGGCCTTGGACCAGCTGGGGCTGTCGCAGGCGCAGCCGTAGTGGTTCACGCTGGTGGCCGTGGTGCTCCAGGTGCCGTCGCCGGCCTGGGTCTCGGTGGTGCGGGAGGCCAGGCGGCCGGCCGCGTCCAGCGCCCAGGTGCTGCGCTGGGTGCCCGAGGTCTCGGTGCGGACCAGGTCGTTGGCGTAGTAGCCGAACTGGGCGCCCTTGGGGTGGGTGGTGGTGCGGCCGAAGGCGTCGTAGACGGCGCCCTTCAGACGGTCGGCCGAGTCGTACAGCGAGCCCACCGTGCTGGTGGTGGAGTCGACGGTGGCCGGGTCGCAGTCCTCCTTGGTGGTGGTCAGCGCGGTCCGGTTGCTGTTCTTGTCGAACGTGTAGGCGCGGGTGGTGCAGCCGTCCAGGGCCTTGTCGGCGGCCTTGGTGAGGCGGCCGGAGGCGTCGTAGCCGAAGGCCGACTCGATGCTGGCGCCGGCGGTCAGCGCGTGCCCGGCCTGCTGGCCGTGGGCGGTGAAGTCGGCGTAGTCGGCGAGGACGACGGTGCCGTCGGCGGCGGTGTAGACCTTGCCGGTGAGGATGCCCTGGGTGTCGTAGCTGTTGGTCAGGACGTAGCCGCCGGGCAGGTTCTGCTTGGTGAGCCGGCCCTCGGAGTCGTACTCGGCGGTCATGGTGCCCGCCACCGAGTCGGTGAGCGACTGCGGCCGGCCGTAGCCGTCGTAGGCCAGGGTGGTGGTGGACGGGGCCGAGTCGCTGTGCTTGACCGGGCGGTCGGCCACGTCGTACTCGGTGGTGGTGACGCTGCCGGCGCCGTCGTCGTAGCCGATGACGCGGCCGAGCTTGTCGTAGGCCGTCTTCACGGTGGCGGTGCCGTCGGAGGTGCTGACGATCCGGCCGGTGGCGGCGTCGTACACGGTGGTGGTCTCCGGCACCGCGGTGCCGGTGCCGCCGGTCACCGCGACCTTGGTGGTGCGGCCGGCCGCGTCGGTGGTCGTGGTGGTGGTGCGGGTGACGCCGTTCGAGGTCTCCCGGACCACGGCCGGACGGCCGTAGCGGTCGTACTCGGTGGTGCTGGTCGGGATCTCCGCCGGGTTGCCGCCGGCGTCGGTCGCCGCGGCGGCCGGGCCGGTGGTGCAGGGCAGGTCGGCCCACTCCGGGCGGGCGGCGCAGGCGCCGGTGCCGGTGGCGGACCAGTAGGTGGTGACGGTGGTGCCGACGTCGGTGCCGTTCGACTTGGGCAGGGAGGTCCGGACGGCCCGGCCCTGGGAGTCGTACGCGACGGTCTTGGTGAGCTTCAGGCCCGCCGGGTCCTCGGTGGTCTGGGTGGCCAGACCCTTGGCCCAGTCGTAGGCGGTGGTGGTGATCCGGACGTCCGCGTCGGCGGCGTAGCCGTCGACGCGCGCGCCGATGGCGGCCGTGGTGGGCTCGTTGCTGACCGCGGCGTCGGCCGGACGGCCCTCGTCGTAGGCGGTCGCGGTGTGCGTCCGGGCCGGGACCTCGTCGCCGGCCGGGCGGGCCGGGCTGGAGCCGGAGGCGGCCAGGTCGCGCTCCAGGGTGACCAGGTGCAGCGGGCCGAACTCGTCGGTCTGCCGCTCGCCGTCCGCGGAGTAGACGGTCAGGGTGGACAGCGCCTGGGCGCGGTCGGCGGTGCTCGCCTTGTCGAGGCCGAGCGCGCCCAGCTTGGCCAGGCCCTCCGGGGAGGTGGACAGGGCCAGGGCCCGGTTCTCCGCGCTCAGCTTGCGCACCGAGTTGCCGAAGGCGTCGTACTCGGTGGTGGTGACGCCGCCCGCGGCGGCGGTGTTGACCTCGCGGCCGGAGGCGTTGGTGTAGGTGATGGCCGCCTTGGCGAAGTCGCCCGAGCCGAGCAGACGGCCGTCGTGGCTGGCCGGCGGCGCGTCGGCGGGGAAGATCGCGGTGGCGTCGGTGGGCGCGTTGGTCTGGCCCCACGCGGCGACGTCCGTGATGCCCAGCTTGTACGGGGCGTTGGCGCCGCTCAGCGGCACGTCGTAGACCAGGTTGGTGGCGGCGGTGCCGTTCACCACGTCGGCGCTGCCCTGCTGGAGGGACGGCCGGGAGGCCGCCAGCAGCATGCCCTCACCGGCGGTGGCGGCGTTGCCGGCCTTGCCGTAGGTGAAGGTCCAGGGGAGCTCGCCGGACGGGGTCAGGGTGATGACCCGGCCGGCCGCGTCGTAGCTGTACGCGGTCTTCAGCGCGGGGCTGGTCCGCGGGTCCCACTGCTCGCGCAGGCGGGTCATGTCGTCGTAGCGGTACTCGGCGACGGCGACCGGGGTGGCCGCGGTGGCACCCGGCAGGTTGGACCAGAGCCGGACCTGCTTCACCTGGCCGGCCACGTCGCCGAGCGCGGCGGTGGTGGCGGTGGTGGCGTCGGCGTAGACGTACTCCAGGACCCGGCAGCCGTTGGCGGCGGGGTTGGTGGCGCAGGTGGAGTTGGCGACGGCCGTGGTCGGCGCGACGACGAACTTCGGACGGGCCAGGGTCTTCCCGCCGACGACGACCTTCTCCGAGACCACGGTGGTGGTGGAGTTGTCGGTGGCCGTCGAGGAGGCGGTGACCTGCCAGGTGGTGGCGGCCGGGTCGACCTTGGCGAAGGTCGTGGTGGCGCCGTTGGTGCTCTTCAGGGTGAAGGTGCCGGTGAGAGCGCCGGTCAGGGCGAGCGTCTCCGCGCCGGGCTCGGGCTTCCAGCCGCCGCCGGCGGTGGCGGTGAAGCCGGTCTCGTGGCCGGTGGCGTCGACGATGGACACCGAGGTGGGCGAGGTCTGCCGGACGTACGCCCAGTCCGAGGAGGTGAGCTCGGCCATGGTGCCGGCGCTCCACTGCGGGCCGAAGATGGCCGCCTGGCCCTCCTGCGCGGCGCCGTTCTCGGGGTGCCGGGAGGAGTAGGTGCGGCCGGTGCTCAGACCAAAGGCGGAGGCGTCGGTCGCGGTGAGGGTGTAGTCACCGGTGAGGGTGTTGACCCGGCCCGGGCCGACCTCGGCGTCCGGCGCGTTGCCGCCGTTGCGGTCGACGGTGATGGTGTTGGGCTCCGAGGCGTCGGTGCCGGTGCCGATGGTGAAGACGGCGCGGACGTCGACCGGGCCGTCGGTGGCCAGGGTGTCGGTGATGTTCCAGGTCAGCGGCGCGGGCTTGCCGCCGGTGACCGCGAACGGCCAGGCGGTGACGGCGCCGCCGGTGGCGGTGGTGACGTTGGCGACCGGGATGTCGGTCCAGGCGGCCGTCTCACCGCGGCGGTACTGGTAGCGCACACCGGTCGCGGCGCTCTGGCCCTCGGCCGCCAGCGTGGTGCGGCGGGCCGAACGCTCGCCGGCGCCGGGCGAGGTGAGGGCGGCGCCCTTGCCCGCGTTGAACACGTAGGTCGTGTCCGCGGAGGCGTTGCCGGCCGCGTCACGGGTGTGCGCGGTGACGGTGTGCTGGCCGCCCTTGAAGGTGAGCGCGGCGGACACCGGCGCGCCGGTGGTCGCGACGGTCACCCAGGCGCCGCCGTCCAGCCGGTACTGGACGTCCTTCACGTCGGCGGTCGGCGGGGTGAAGGTGAAGGAGCCGGTGAAGTTGCCGGAGGCGTCCGGGGAACCGGCCCACTGGCCGGCCGGGAAGTCGCCGGAGGAGACGGCGGTGGTGGCCGGGGCGGTGGTGTCCACCGTGAACGTGCGGAAGCCGGACCAGGCGCTGTTGACGGTGCCGTCCCCGGAGCGGGAGCGCCACTTGTAGCCGCCGGCCGGCAGCGCGGTGGTCGGGGTCCAGGTGAAGGTCGATCCGGAGGCCGCCCAGGCGCTGTGGCCGGACTGCAGGGCGGCGGTGCCGTTGGCGGCCCAGATCTCGAAGTCGAGCACGACGTTGCCGCCGTCGGGATCGGTGGCCTTGGCCGACAGGGTCGGCGTGGAGTCGCCGGTCAGCGCGCCGTTCGCCGGGGAGATCAGGGTGGAGACGGCCGGGGCGGTGTTGTAGGTCACCGACAGGTACGGCGTGTTGGAGGCCGCGTTGCCGGAGTAGAACTTCTTCCAGCCGTACGGGTCGCTCTCGTCGGTGGCCCGGATGCCCATGGTGTTGCTGGCGTTGCCGTTGCCGGCCCAGGCCTGCACCAGCGAGGTGATGTCGGTGTTGGTCCAGCCGTCGGCGCAGGCGCTGGAGTAGCCCTTGGTCGCCGTGGTGGAGGCCCACTTGCGGTTCCAGCCGGGCTGGGACGTCCAGCGGGTGGCGGTGGTCGCCGAGCCGGTGTCCCAGATCTCCCAGCTCTTGGCGGTGCAGGACCAGGAGTGGAACTCGTACAGGTTGAGCTTGGCGGCGGTGACCTTCTTGCCGCTGATGGTGCCCATCGGGAACTGCAGGAAGGAACGGGCCACCTGGCCGGAGCCGTTGTTGCCCAGCTTCAGCTCGGTCTGCGAGGAGACGTCGGTGCCGTAGCCCTCCTGGACGAAGGTGTCGAAGCCGACGCCGATGTTGACCGCCGGGTCGACGGTGACCGGGTACTGGGTCTTCGGGTCGTTGAGGAACGCCGCGTCCGGGGTGAGCGTGAGGTCGACGGCGTTGCCGCGCTGGGTGACCTTCAGGGCGACCGGGGCGGTGTGGGTGTGGTCGCCGGAGCGCTCGTCCACCTGCGCGTCCCACATCACCGGGGCGGGCAGCTGGCCCTTCTCCTCGCCGGTCTTCGGGTCGAGGAAGGAGACCGAGTTGTCCGCGTTGTGGCGGGCCTGCAGGCCGGCCGCGTCCAGGGTCATCGTGACGGTGCCGTTGGCGCCGACCGCGGTGCGGTTCTTGAGCTCCAGGAACTGCTCGAAGCCGGTCCGGGTGGACTCGATGACCAGGTCGGTCGCGGTGAGCGCGTTCTCGTAGCGGGCCTTGGTGCCGTCGATGACGGGGGCCGGCAGGGTGCCGCGCCAGGACAGCGACATGCTGGTGCCCTGGCCGTTGTCCAGCGAGACCAGGGGGACGGCCGGGGCCTGCTGGTCGCCGGCCGGCGCGCCGGCGGCCTTGAACTTGGACGCGGCGGCGGGCGGGGTGGCGCCGGCCAGCGAGAGGCCGAGCGGGTGGCCCTTGGCCTTGACCGAACCGTCGGGCTGCGGGGCCAGGTTCACGTCGATCGGCTGGAGCTTGCCGGACTTGTCCTTGTACCGGACCGGGCCGGTGGCCATGTCCAGGGTGGTGGTGCCGTCCGGGTTGACCCAGGTGGTGGTGGACTCGGTGCGCTCGCCGACCACCTCGATCCGGCGGTTCTCCAGCCGGGCCTTGAGGTGGGCGGAGGCGATGTCCTGGGCCTCGGCGGGGCCGAGGGCCTTCGTGGACTCGGGGGCGGCGGGCTTGTCCTGGCTGACGGCGACGGCCTGGCCGGTCGTCATGAGGACGGCGCCGGCCTCGGCGGCGAGCACCACGGTCAGCGCGATCGCGGTGTTGCGCAGCACGCCGTTGCGGCGGCGTGACGCGGGGGCGGCTGGCACGGTGCCCCCGGCGCGGGGCCGGGGTGGTGTGCCGGTCGGGTGAGACATGGAGCTCCTCGACGGTCTTGTGTGAGGGGGGTTCGTTGTCGACGGCGACGCGCGCCCGTCCACGCGGGCACGGCTGCGCGGACCCGGGGGACCGGGCCTGGGCGGGCCGTGCTTATGGGCGTGCGCATGCCATGAGGCCGATCATGGTGGTAGGCATGAATCGGCCAAACTTGCGAGTGAAGGCAACCGCCCGAAAACGGACGGAAGATCAGGAAGTGCCTGGCGGAAGGCCCCGCGGCCTACGGTGGAGCCGCCACCGCGTAGCGGCGCGCGGGACCCTCCGCCAGAGCCCGGTCGAGCAGGGCGTGGGCCCGCAGCTCGGCCGCCTCCCGGTCGGGCGCTCGGACGTACAGCACCAGGCCGATGCCTCCCGGGACGGCTCGGGCGCGCACGTGTTCCAGGCCGTCGCCCGGAACCGCGCGTGCCCACAGGGCGCCCTGGACGTCGGCGGGTCCGGCCTCGCCCGTCGGCGCGGTCGAGACGTCCAGGAGGGTCAGATGGACGGCGAACACGTGAACGGTCAGTCCCAGCCGATGCCCGGGCCGTCGGCCTGGGCGGTGTCCCAGCCGATGATCCTGACGGCCGGGCCGTCCCAGCCGATGCCCGGCCCGTCCCAGCCGATCCCCGGCCCGGCGGCGGGGGCGGTCGCGGCGAGGGTGACGGCGGCCGGCGCGGCCGGCGCGGCCTGCGGGGCCGAGAAGGCCGGGGCGGCGGCGGTGGCGAGGGAGAGTGCGAGGGCGGCGACGGCGAGCAGCCGGACGGTCATCGGCACGGCGGTTCCTGTTCTGTGCACGGTGGTTCAGGGCGTGTGGGCGGTGCGTTGCGCGCAGACCGAATACTTCCGGTGCCGGGCCCGCCGCGGGAGGGAGATCGGCGGGCAGCATCCGGCCAGGCAGCATGCTGCAACCCCGCGACGGCAACCGGGGGGTGGCGCGCCCGGCCGAAACCGTCGCGGGAACAGACCGGACGGTCTGGTTCTGGGTGGGTGACCGGATCGCCTCTTGTGGCGGAGGGATCACCGGCGGAGGATCGGGGATCGGCGACCCGGGCGGACAAACCGTCCGGGTGGGGGGATGCTGTGACGATCAGGGGTCGCTGACGTGCTGGAACTACTGGGCCTGGACGCCACCGCGGAAGCCGTGTACCGCGAGATGCTCGCGGACCCGCAAGGCGGAGTGGCCGAACTCTGCGAACGGCTCGACCTCGCCGAACCCGTCGTCCGGGCGGCCCTCGACCGCCTCGCCGACCTGACCCTGCTGCGCGCCTCCCGGGAGCGCCCGGGCGCCCTGTGGCCGGTCAGCCCGGAGCGCGGGCTGGAGCTGCTGCTGCGCCGCCAGGAGGAGGAACTGGCCCGCAGGCAACAGGAGCTGGCCGTCTCCAAGGCCGCCGTCGCGCGCGCCGTCGCGGAGTACGCCACGCTGCGCTCGGCCACCCTGGTGGACGGCGGCGAGCGGCTGGTCGGCCTCGACGCCATCCAGGCCAAGCTGGAGGTGCTGACCGCCCGGCTGACCACCGAGTGCCTGGGCGTGATGCCCGGCGGCGCGCAGTCCGCCGCCAGCCTGGCCGCCTCCCGGCCGCTCGACGAGGACGCGCTGCGCCGCGGCGTCAGCCTGCGCACCATCTACCAGGACAGCGTGCGCAACGACCCGGAGACCTTCGCCTACACCCAGTGGATGACCACCCTGGGCGGCCGGGTGCGCACCGCCCCGGTGCTGCCGCCGCGGATGCTGGTCTTCGACGGGATCACCGCCGTGGTGCCGATCGACCCGGAGAACACCCGGGCCGGCGCGCTGTGCACCGAGGAGCCGGGCATCGTCGCCTCGCTGGTCGCGCTGTTCGAGCAGACCTGGGAGACGGCCGTCCCGCTCGGCGGGGACCCCCGCCCCGAGGACACCGCCACCGGCCTGAGCCCCGGCGAGCGCGAGCTGCTGCGGCTGCTGTCCACCGGGCTGACCGACGACGCGGCGGCCAAGCGGCTGGGCGTCTCGGTGCGCACGGTGCGCCGGCAGATGGCGGCGCTGATGGAGCGTCTGGAGGCGGCCAGCCGCTTCGAGGCGGGCCTGAAGGCCGCTCAGCGGGGCTGGCTGTAGCGGCCGTCACGGCTTGCGGGCAACGGTCGGCGGACGTAACGGAGAAGTTCACTTCCGGGCTCTTGTCCGGCCATTTTCTACGCGCGTATCTTTGGGCGCTGCGGGGGACGGTTCCCGGCTTCCGCACGGCTTTCTACGCGGGTAGCGGGGCAGTGCGCGCGGTGCGCCCGGCCGACCGACCCTCACCCACAGCTAGGAGTCCCGTTCCGGTGACCACCCCCACTGCTCCCCGTCCTCGCTCCCGCCGCGCCCTGCTGCGCGCGGCGGTCGTCCCGGCCGGCCTGGCCGCCTCCCTGGTGCTGGCCCCGCTGCCGGCCGCCGTGGCCGCGCCCTCCGCCGACGCGTTGATCGCCGAGGTCTACGGCGGTGGCGGCAACTCGGGCGCCACCCTGAAGAACGACTTCGTCGAGCTGGCTAACAAGGGTGGCGCCGCCTTCGGCCTGGACGGCTGGAGCGTGCAGTACATATCCGCCGCCCCCGGCGCCAACTCCCAGTGGGGCGTCACCCCGCTGACCGGGTCGATCGCCCCCGGCGGGCGCTACCTGGTCGCCGAGTCGGCCGGCGCCGCGGGCACCGTCGAGCTGCCCACCCCGGACGCGGCCGGCTCGCTCGCGCTCTCCGGCACCGGCGGCACCGTCGCGCTGGTGCGCGGCACCGACCCGCTGACCTGCAAGACCGCCGCCGACTGCGCCGCCGACCCGCGGGTGCGCGACCTCGTCGGCTTCGGCACCGCGGTGGTCCACGAGGGCCCGGCCTCGGTGCCCGGCGCCTCCAACACCGCTTCGGTGGCCCGCAAGGCCGGGCTGCCGGACACCGACGACAACGCGGCCGACCTCGCGGCCGGCGCCCCGACGCCGACCAACAGCCGCGGCGAGGTCGCCGAGGGCTCCACCCCGACCGGCCCGACCGAGCCGGGAACCGTGCGGATCCACGACATCCAGGGCCGCACCCGGCTCTCGGAGCGCACCGGCAGGACCGTCGCGGGCGTGCCCGGCATCGTCACCGGCGTGCGCGCGTACGGCTCCAAGGGCTTCTGGATCCAGGACGCCGCCCCGGACACCGACCCGGCCACCAGCGAGGGCGTCTTCGTCTACACCGGCTCCGCCAACCCGACCGTCAAGGTCGGCGACGCGGTGCTGGTCACCGGCAAGGTGACGGAGTACTACCCGAACTTCAACGGCGGCTCGCAGTCGCTCACCCAGCTGAGCGGCCCGGCCGTCACCGTGGTCTCCTCCGGCAACCCGCTGCCGGCCCCGGTGGTCGTCGACACCCGCAACATCCCCGGCACCTATTCCCCGGCGGCCGGTGCGGACGGCACGATCAACGGCGTCGCCCTGGACCCGGAGACGTACACCCTCGACTTCTACGAGTCGCTGGAGGGCATGCTCGTCGAGGTCCGCGACGTGCGGGTGGTCCAGGCCACCGACAAGTACAACGAGCTGTGGGTCGCGGCCGACAAGCAGGACCAGAAGAGCAAGCGCGGCGGTCTGCTCTACGAGTCCTACGCCGAGCCGAACGTCGGCCGTCTGATGGTCCAGCAGCAGGCGCCGGTCTCCCAGCAGCCCTTCCCGGTCGCCAACGTCGGCGACGTGCTGACCGGCACCACCAGCGGCCCGCTGGACTACAACCAGTTCGGCGGCTACACCCTGGTCGCCGGCACCCTCGGCGCGCTCCAGGACAACCACCTGCAGCGCGAGGTCACCGCCCAGGCCGGCGAGCGCGAACTCACCGTCGCCACCTACAACGTGGAGAACCTGGCGGCCACCAACCCGGACGCCAAGTTCGCCGAGCTGGCCGCCGGTGTCGTCACCCACCTGCGCTCGCCCGACATCGTCGCCCTGGAGGAGATCCAGGACAACAACGGCGCCAAGAACGACGGCACGGTGGACGCGAGCCAGACCGTCGCCAGGTTCGTCGCCGCGATCAAGGCGGCCGGCGGCCCGGCGTACGACTGGCGCTCGGTGGACCCGCAGGACGGCAAGGACGGCGGCGAGCCCGGCGGCAACATCCGCCAGGTCTTCCTGTTCAACCCGCAGCGGGTCTCCTTCACCGACGTCCCCGGCGGCACCGCCACCACCGCCGTGGACGTCTCCGGCACCGGTGCGGCCGCCTCGCTGACCGCCTCGCCCGGCCGGATCGCCCCCGCCGACGCCGCGTGGGCCAACAGCCGCAAGCCGCTGGTCGGCCAGTTCTCCTTCCGCGGCAAGAAGGTCTTCGTCATCGCCAACCACTTCAACAGCAAGGGCGGCGACCAGGGCATCGACAGCCGCTTCCAGGCCCCGACCCGCTCCTCCGAGGTCCAGCGGATCGCCCAGGCCACCGTCGAGCAGGCCTTCGTCGCCAAGCTGCTGGCCGCCGACAAGGAGGCCAGGGTGGTCTCGGTCGGCGACTTCAACGACTACCAGTTCTCGCCCGCGCTGGCCGCGCTCACCAAGGACGGCGTGCTGCGCGACCTGGTGAACGAGCTGCCGGAGAAGGAGCAGTACTCGTACGTCTACCAGGGCAACTCGCAGGTGCTGGACCACATCCTGGTCAGCCCGGAGGTCGGGTACGCCAAGTACGACGTGGTGCACATCAACGCCGAGTTCGCCCAGCAGGCGAGCGACCACGACCCGCAGGTGGTCCGCATCAAGCCGTGAGGCCGCGGCGCGCACGACCGAGGGGGCGGTGACCGGAGTCCGCGGTCACCGCCCCCTCGGGGCTTCGCGCGGTGCTACCGCAGGGCGGCCAGGACGGCGTCCGCCATGACCCGCTCGCCGGTGGCGTTCGGGTGGAAGGGGACGGCCGGGGAGCCGGGCAGCGCGCCCTCGATCCAGCGGTCGTCCGAGCAGACGTCGTGCCCGCGGGTCGGGGTGGCGGTGTCCACGTAGCCGGCGCCGACCGAGGCGGCGGTGGACTCCAGCATCGCGTTCAGCCGACCGAGGACCTCGTGCAGGTACGGGATGTCGCGCGGGGCGATGGGCTGGCGCAGCACGCAGGACGCGCCGTCGGCGGGCAGCACCGAGGGGTAACCGACCAGCAGGATCCGGGCGTTCGGCGCCTTGGCGCGCAGTTTGCGCACGGTGTCCGCGAGCCGGGGCCCGGTGGCGTCGATCCGGTCGGCGAGGTCGTCGTCGCCGTACTGCCAGGACCGGCTGGACCAGTCCCAGTGGCCGTGGTGGTAGACGTCGGTGCACGGGGTTCCGAGCGGGTTGACCACCGCGCCGGCGATGCAGGTGGCGATCACGTCGCCGATCCCGATGTCGCTGTCGCCGAGGTCGTTGCCGCCGATTCCGAGGGTGATGAGGTCGGTGTCCGCGGTGACCGCGTCGATCTGCGGGTCGTTGACCCGGATGAAGGCGTCGTACTGGGCCTGGGTGACCGACTTGACCTTGGCGGCGGCGCAGGTGACGTCGCGGTAGGCGGCGGCGTTCAGGGCCGCGGCGACCAGGTGGCCGTAGTTGCGGTCGGAGCGCAGGCACAGGCCGGCCGACTGGCCGGGGACGCCCGCGCCGGACGCGTAGGAGTCGCCGAGGGCGACGTAGCGGTGCGGGGCGGGGGTGGCGGCCTGCGCGCTCGTGGCGGTCATCGCCAGGGCGGCGCCGAGCGCGGCGGAGGCGAGCAGCAGGGAATTCCGGGCACGGCGGAGCACGGTTCCTCCTGGGGGAGAGAAACGGGTGGGTGGGGGACGTACGAGCCGGGCCACAGCTACTACCGACAGGTAAGTTACTGGCAGGTTTCGCCGCCGTCCATGCCGGGCGCGGATATTCCGGAAAATCCGTCAAATGTTTCACCGGCCGCCCCGGCGGGAATTTCGAATTTCGCTCCACCGCGTATCGAAGCGCGTTTCGAAACGGGGCGGAGCGGAATTCGCCCGCGTGGACCCCCGGTGGAGGAGGAGCTGCCCCATGGCCCTGGACGCCGATGTCATCGTCATCGGAGCCGGACTCGCGGGCCTCGCCGCGACCGCCGAACTCGCCGACGCCGGACGGAAGGTGATCCTGCTCGACCAGGAGCCCGCCGCCTCGCTCGGCGGCCAGGCGCACTGGTCCTTCGGCGGCCTGTTCCTGGTCGACTCGCCCGAGCAGCGCCGGATGCGGATCCGCGACTCGCACGCCCTCGCCTGGCAGGACTGGCTCGGCACCGCCGGTTTCGACCGGCCCGAGGACGTCTGGCCGCGCCGCTGGGCCGAGGCCTACGTCGACTTCGCCGCGGGGGAGAAACGGGCCTGGCTGCGCGCGATGGGCGTGCGGTTCTTCCCGGTGGTCGGCTGGGCCGAGCGCGGCGGGCAACTCGCCGACGGACCGGGCAACTCCGTGCCGCGCTTCCACATCACCTGGGGCACCGGCCCGGGCCTGCTCGAACCCTTCGTCCGCCGGGTCCGCGCGGCCGTCGCCTCCGGGCTGGTCGACCTGCGCTTCCGGCACCGGGTCACCGGCCTGGCGGCGAGCGCGGGCGCCGTCGACACGGTGGCCGGCGAGGTGCTGGTGCCGAGCGGCGCGGCGCGCGGCGAGGCCAGCTCCCGCGAGCCGGCCGGCCGCTTCGAGCTGCGCGCGCAGGCGGTGGTGGTCACCTCCGGCGGCATCGGCGGCAACCACGACCTGGTCCGCAAGGCCTGGCCCGCCCGCCTCGGCACCCCGCCCGGGCGGATGCTCTCCGGCGTGCCCGCGCACGTGGACGGGCTGATGCTCGGTGTCGCCGCCGACGCCGGGGCCGGCCTGATCAACGGCGACCGGATGTGGCACTACACCGAGGGCATCGCCAACTGGGACCCGGTCTGGGCCCGGCACGGCATCCGCATCCTGCCCGGCCCCTCCTCGCTCTGGCTCGACGCCCGCGGCCGCCGGCTGCCCGTCCCGCTGTTCCCCGGCTTCGACACCCTCGGCACGCTGGAGCACATCCGGACCACCGGGTACGACCACACCTGGTTCGTGCTCAACCAGAAGATCATCGAGAAGGAGTTCACCCTCTCCGGCTCCGAGCAGAACCCCGACCTCACCGGCCGCTCGCTGCGCGGGGTGCTCCGGCGCGCCCTGCCCGGCGCCCCCGGCCCGGTGCGCGCCCACCTCGGCCACGGGCCGGACTTCGTCGTCGCGGGCGACCTGCACGACCTGGCCCGCGCGATGAACGCCAAGGTGCGGGCCCCGCTGATCGAGACCGCCGAACTGCGCCGCGTCGTCGAGGCCCGGGACCGCCAGCTCGCCAACCCCTTCGCCAAGGACCTCCAGGTGACCGCCATCCACGGCGCCCGCCGCTACCTCGGCGACCGGCTGATCCGCACCGCCGTGCCGCACCGCATCCTCGACCCGGCCGCCGCCCCGCTGATCGCGGTGCGGCTGTCGGTGCTCACCCGCAAGTCGCTCGGCGGCCTGCACACCGACCTCGCGGCCCGCGTGCTGCGCCCCGACGGCTCGGTGCTGGACGGCCTCTACGCCGCCGGTGAGGCCTCCGGCTTCGGCGGGGGCGGCGTGCACGGCTACCGCTCGCTGGAGGGCACCTTCCTCGGCGGCTGCCTGTTCTCCGGCCGCACCGCGGGCCGCGCGGCGGCGGAGGCCACGGCCTGAGGGCCCGGACTGGGGCCCGCCGGCAGCGTAACGGCGCTCAACTGCCCTTCGCCGGCAGGGGGTTCGCCGCTCCGTCGTCGGTGATGCCGAGGCGGAGGTGGTCGACGTGGTAGACCGCCTGGTCGAGGAGGGCGGCGACGTGGTCGTCGTGCAGCGAGTAGACGACCGAGCGGCCGCGGCGCTCGCCGACGACCAGGCCGAGGTTGCGCAGCAGGCGCAGCTGGTGGGAGCAGGCGGACTGCTCCATGCCGACGGCGTCGGCGAGTTCGGTGGCGGCCCGCGGTCCTTCGCGGAGCTGGGCGAGGATCAGCAGGCGCGAGGGGGTGGCGAGGGCCTGGAGGGTGTTCGCCACCTTGGCGGCGTTGGACGCGTCCAGGCGCATCCGCGGCACGGTGTTCTCGGCGGCTGCGTGTCCCATGGGGGAATCCTACGGGGCGCCGGTGGAGGGAGGGGGTCCGGCAAGTCATATGAACGCATGAAGGTGTGTTCATGTATTCCTGTAAGGTGGCGCCCATGTCCGCCACCACGCTCACCCGGCCGGCCGCCCCGGCCCCGTCGGCCCCACCCCCGCGCGCCCGCCGCACCCGGGTGCTCGCCCTGCCCGAGGCCCGCTGGGCGGCCGGCAGCCTGGCGGCCTTCCTGGCCGCGCTCGCCCTCCAGCTCTGCGGCGCCCCCGGCTGGGCGTCCGGCACGCTGCACGCCCTCGCGTACGCCGCCGGCGGCTGGGAGCCCGCCCTCGCCGGACTGCGCGCGCTGCGCGAGCGGACCCTCGACGTGGACCTCCTGATGGTCGTCGCCGCCCTCGGCGCCGCCGCCATCGGCGAGGTGCTGGACGGTGCGCTGCTGATCGTCATCTTCGCGACCAGCGGCGCCCTGGAGGCCCTGGCCACCGCCCGCACCGCCGACTCCGTCCGCGGCCTGCTCGACCTCGCCCCCGCCACCGCCACCCGGCTGCGCGCCGGCGCCCCGGGCGCGGACGCCGAGGAGACCGTCCCCACCGCCGAGCTCGCCGTCGGCGACACCGTGCTGGTCCGCCCCGGCGAGCGGATCGGCGCCGACGGCCGGGTGCTGGACGGCGCGAGCGACGTCGACCAGGCCACCATCACCGGCGAACCGCTGCCCGCCGCCAAGCGCCCCGGCGACCAGGTGTACGCGGGCACCCTCAACGGCGCCGGCGCCCTGCGGGTGCGCGTCGAGCGGGACCCGGCCGACACCGTGATCGCCCGGATCGTCGCCCTGGTCCAGGAGGCCTCCGAGACCAAGGCCCCCACCCAGCTGTTCGTCGAGAAGATCGAACAGCGCTACGCCGCCGTCCTGGTGGCCGCCACCCTGCTGCTGTTCGGCGTCCCGCTCGCGCTCGGCGCCGAACCGGCCGACGCCCTGCTGCGCGCCATGACCTTCATGATCGTCGCCTCGCCCTGCGCCGTCGTGCTCGCCACCATGCCGCCGCTGCTCTCCGCGATCGCCAACGCCGGCCGGCACGGCGTCCTGGTCAAGTCCGCGGTGGTGATGGAGCGCCTCGGGCAGGCGGACGCCGTCGCCCTCGACAAGACCGGCACCCTCACCGAGGGCACCCCCCGGGTCACCGAGGTACGGCCGCTGGACGGCACCGGGGCCGACCGGCTGCTGGTGCTCGCCGCCGCCGCCGAGCACCCCAGCGAGCACCCGCTGGCCCGCGCCGTGGTCGCCGCCGCCCGCGAACGCGGCCTCGCCGTCCCGGCCGCCACCGACTTCACCGCCACCCCGGGCGTCGGCGTGCGGGCCGTGGTCGAGGGCACGGTGGTCGCCGTCGGCGCCCCCGGCCCCTACCGGGACCACCCGGCCGTCACCGCCCTGGAGACGGCCGGGCGCACCGCCGTGCTGGTGCTGCGCGACGGCGAGCCGGCCGGCGTCCTCGGCCTCGCCGACCGCCCGCGCGCCCAGGCCGCCGGCGCCGTCCGGGCCCTGACCGCGCTCACCGGCCGCCCACCGGTGCTGCTCACCGGCGACAACCCGCGCGCCGCCGCCCGGCTGGCCGCCGAGGTCGGCCTCACCGAGGTCCGGGGCGGCCTGCTGCCGCACGAGAAGGCCGCCGCCGTGCACGAGCTGGCCGCCGGCGGCCGACGGGTGCTGATGGTGGGCGACGGCGTCAACGACGCCCCGGCGCTGGCCGCCGCCCACACCGGCGTGGCGATGGGCCGGGCGGGTTCGGACCTCGCCCTGGAGACCGCCGACGCCGTCCTCGTCCACGACGAGCTGGCCGCCGTCCCCGCCGTGGTGGCGCTCTCCCGGCGGGCCCGCCGGCTGGTGGTGCAGAACCTGGTGATCGCGGGGACGGCCATCGCCCTCCTGGTGGTCTGGGACCTGGCGGGTACGCTGCCCCTGCCGCTCGGCGTCGCCGGGCACGAGGGCTCCACCGTGATCGTCGGCCTCAACGGCCTGCGGCTGCTGCGCGAACGGGCGTGGCAGCGGGCCCTGGGGAACGAGGAGGGCTGAGGGACCATGAGCCGTCGCGAACGCGAGCGGACGGGCCGGCAGGGTGCGGGCGGGGGCAAGGGCACCGGGCGCGGCCCGGCGGCCCCGGTGACCGTCACCGTCTGCCGGGGCTGCTGCTGCGGCACCCGGGAGAAGCACCCCGGCGTCGACCACGCCGGCCAGTACGAGCGGCTGCGCGCGGCGGTCGGCGACGCGGGCCGGGTCCGGGCCGTCGGCTGCCTGGACACCTGCGCGCACTCCAACGTCGTCGTGGTCGGCCCGTCCAGCGAGGGCCGCGCGGCCGGCGGCCGGCCGGTCTGGCTGGGCTGGGTGCTGGCCGACGACATGATCCAGGAGATCGCCGAGTGGGTGCACGCCGGCGGCCCCGGCCTCGCCGACCCGCCGGGGATGCTCGACCTCCAGCAGATCTCCGTCTCCCGCCGCGTCAGTGCGGGCCTGCCGGGCTGACCGGCGCCCGCTCGCGGAACACCGGTCACCGCCTACCATGGCCTGGATTCCGATCCGGGAGGAAGACGATGACCACGGTCTGCCGCATCTGCGCGGGCACCGGCCGCACCGCCGGCCTCAGCTGCCGGACCTGCCAGGGCACCGGTACCACCGAGGTCGGCGGCGGCGGGGGCAACTGCTTCCTCTGCGACGGCACCGGTGTCTACGTCCGCTACCGGGTCGACGCCACCGGCGCCAAGCACGCCTACCGCGACGAGATCTGCCGCACCTGCGACGGCACCGGCAACCGGGCGGCGTCCCCCTGGGACGAGGCCTCCTGAGCCCTCGTCGGATCGCCCCCGGAGCCGGCGGTTGGTCCGCGCGGGTGCGCCCGCGCACCGATCAGCGTAGGTGAGCACCCTTCAGGCGGCCGTGCCCGGACAAGCTGACGGACGCTACGACTATGGCTTCCCTCAACCGCTTGTTCGACCGCGTCCGCCGAAAGGCAGCCGCCCTGGCACTGCCGTGCACCATCGTGTCGGCCCTCGTCCCGGTCCTCGCGCTCGGTCCCGGCGCCGCCCCCGCCGCGGCCGCGACCCTTCCGGGCGGGCTGGGGCCCTGCGTCCCCGGCAGCTGCCCCGACCCCTTCCCCCCGATCAGCAACGGCCCGATCGCGGGCCGGGACAACGGGATCAACATCTTCGTCGGCTCCGACTTCCTCGTCCGCGGCCGCGCCGCCGAGGCCGAGGGCCGCGTCGTCGTCCTCAACACCTTCGACCAGGCCAAGGACGTCGGGGGCAGCTCCATCTACAACATCGGCATCGTCGGTGCGGGCTCCCGGGTCCCACCGCCGGACGGGGCCGACTTCCTCACCACCGGCGGCAACGTCACCATCGCGAGCGGTCAGACCCTGGTGGCCGAGGGCGGTGTCGTCCGGCACGCCGGCACCGTCACCGGCACCGTGACCGGCACCCTCGTCCAGGACCCCAACGCCGTCCAGCCGTACGCCGCCCTGCGTGACCAGCTCTCCACCGCCTCCGACTGCTACGCCCGGGTCAACGGCCTGCCGCGCACGCCGACCGGCATCGCGGTGAACGCGGGCTTCGAGACCCTGTTCACCGGTGACGGCGTGTCCTCGCTCCAGGTGTTCAACGTCGACTTCGACCTCACCGGCGTCGGCGGCGGCCAGCAGGGCATCGCCTTCGCCAACATCCCGGCGGGCGCCACCATCCTGGTCAACCTGACCGGCGCCGCCCGGACCATCAACACCTTCAGCGGCGACATCGCCGACGCCGACCCGCTGAACGCCTACCGCGAGCGCCTGCTGTGGAACTTCCCCGACGCCACCACGGTCACCCTGGCCGGCACCGGCCAGTTCCAGGGCAGCATCCTGGTCGGCGAGCAGTCCTCGCAGACCACGGTCACCCTGCCCGGCGTCAACGGCCGCGTCTTCACCACCGGCGGGCTCACCCACACCAGCTCGCCCACCGGCGGCGGTGGCCAGGAGTTCCACGCCTACCCCTTCGACGGCAACCTGCCCGACTGCGCCGTCGCCCCGGTGACCGGCGAGGTGCGGGTGCTGAAGACGGACGCGGTGACGGGCGCTCCGCTCGCGGGCGGTGTGTTCGAGCTGTGGCAGGAGACCAACAGCATCCCCGGTCTCCAGACCACGGGCGTCACCCCCGACACCCAGGTGGGTGCGGCCTGCACCACCGGAGCGGACGGCATCTGCCGTCAGACGGTGCCGCTCGGCACCTACTACTGGCGGGAGACCGCCGCACCACCCGGCTACCTGCTGCCGGTCGATCCGGTCTTCGGCCCGCTGATCCTGACGGACCTGAACGCCCCCGCGGGTGTGCAGGTGACGGCCCCGGACATCCCGGCGCCGGCGGTGACCGGTGAGGTGCGGGTGCTGAAGACGGACTCGGTGACGGGTGCGCCGCTCGCCGGTGGCGTGTTCGAGCTCTGGGAGGAGACGAACGGCATCCCCGGTCTGCAGACCAACGGCATCCTCCCCGACACCCAGGTGGGTGCGGCCTGCACCACCGGTGCGGACGGTCTCTGCACCCGCACGGTGCCGGTCGGGATCTACTACTGGCGGGAGACCGCCGCGCCTCCCGGCTACGTGCTTCCGGCCGATCCGGTGTTCGGTCCGCTGACCCTCACCCCGCTGAACGCGGCGGAGGGCGTGCAGGTCACCGCTCCCGACGTCGCGCAGGCGCCGGTGACGGGTGAGGTGCGGGTGCTGAAGACGGACGCGGTGACCGGTCTGCCGCTCGCGGGCGGTGTGTTCGAGCTGTGGGAGGAGACGAACGGGATTCCCGGTCTCCAGACGAACGGCGTGAACCCGGACACGCAGGTGGGTGCGTCCTGCACCACCGGTGCGGACGGCCTTTGCACCCGCACGGTGGATGTGGGGACGTACTACTGGCGGGAGACCGCCGCGCCTCCCGGGTACGTGCTGCCGGTGGACCCGGTGTTCGGCCCGCTGGTCCTGACCGAGGCCAATGCTTCCCAGGGCGTCCAGGTGACGGCCCCGGACGTCCTGGCACCGGCGGTGACCGGTGAGGTGCGGGTGCTGAAGACGGACTCGGTGACGGGTGCGCCGCTCGCGGGCGGTGTGTTCGAGCTGTGGGAGGAGACCAATGGCATCCCTGGTCTCCAGACCACGGGCGTGAACCCGGACACGCAGGTGGGTGCGTCCTGCACCACCGGTGCGGACGGTCTGTGCACCCGCACGGTGGATGTGGGGACGTACTACTGGCGGGAGACCGCCGCGCCTCCCGGGTACGTGCTGCCCGCGCAGCCGGTGTTCGGTCCGCTGGTCCTGACGCCGGTCAACGCGGCGGAGGGTGTGCAGGTCACCGCTCCCGACGTCGCGCAGGCGCCGGTGACGGGTGAGGTGCGGGTGCTCAAGACGAACTCAGAGACCGGTGCTCCGTTGGCCGGTGGTGTGTTCGAGCTGTGGGAGGAGACCAATGGCATCCCTGGTCTCCAGACCACGGGCGTGAACCCGGACACGCAGGTGGGTGCGGCCTGCACCACGGGTGCGGACGGTCTTTGCGCCCGCACGGTGGATGTGGGGACGTACTACTGGCGGGAGACCGCCGCGCCTCCCGGGTACGTGCTGCCCGCGCAGCCGGTGTTCGGTCCGCTGGTGCTGACGCCGGAGAACGCCTCGGCCGGTGTGCAGGTGACCGCTCCCAACGTCCCGCAGGCGCCGGTGACCGGTGAGGTGCGGGTGCTGAAGACGGACGCGGTGACGGGTGCGCCGCTCGCGGGCGGTGTGTTCGAGCTGTGGGAGGAGACGAACGGGATTCCCGGTCTCCAGACCACGGGCGTGAATCCGGACACGCAGGTGGGTGCGTCCTGCACCACCGGTGCGGACGGTCTGTGCCGTCGGACGGTGGATGTCGGTTCCTACTACTGGCGGGAGACCGCCGCGCCTCCCGGGTACGTGCTGCCCGCGCAGCCGGTCTTCGGCCCGCTGGTGCTGACGCCGGAGAACGCCTCGGCCGGTGTCCAGGTCACGGCCGCCGACGCTCCGCAGGCGCCGGTGACGGGTGAGGTGCGGGTGCTCAAGACGGATGCCGAGACGGGTGCGCCGCTCGCGGGTGGTGTGTTCGAGCTGTGGGAGGAGACCAATGGGATTCCCGGTCTCCAGACCACGGGCGTGAATCCGGACACGCAGGTGGGTGCGTCCTGCACCACCGGTGCGGACGGTTTCTGCCGTCGGACGGTGGATGTCGGTTCCTACTACTGGCGGGAGACCGCCGCGCCTCCCGGGTACGACCTGCCGGCCGAGCCGGTCTTCGGCCCGCTGGTGCTGACCCCGGCCAACGCCCAGGCGGGAGTCCAGGTCACCGCCCGTGACTGCCCGTCGCCGAAGCCGCCGGGGCACGGCTCGATCCACCTGACCAAGAAGGACGCCAAGTCGGGCAGGCCGCTCGGCGGCGCCAGGTTCGAGCTGTGGCGGGAGGGCAACGGTGTCCCCGGTCTGCAGACCGGCGGCGCCAACCCGGACACCCGAGCGGGCGGCTGCACCACCGCCTCGGACGGCGGCTGCGACTTCGACCAGCTGCCGACCGGGCAGTACTACCTGCGGGAGACCGCCGCACCCAGCGGCTATCACCTCCCGCACGACCCGGTGACCGGCCCGATCCAGGTGAACGACGACGACTGTGTCACCGTCTCCCTCACCAACAAGAAGAAGGACGACCACGGCTGGTAAACGGCCGAACCGACGGACGGACCGCCCGGAGCAGCGCTGCCGCTCCGGGCGGTCCCGTTCGCGGCCGCCACGCCCCCGGCGCCCGGGGGCTCAGCCGAGCACGTGCCGCAGGCCGCCCAGCAGATGTCCGCGGAAGGCCCGGTCCGCGTACGCCTCGGGTGCGTGGCCGAGCGCGGTGTAGAAGGTCGGCACGCCGTCGTGCTCCCCGCACCAGGCGAGCGGGTGACGGTCGGCCAGACCCATCGCCGCGCCCGTGTAGTCGGCCTCGTCCACCGTGAGCAGCACCCGGACGCCGCGATCGCGCGGGTCCGAACGGAAGTCGTACCACTCGTCGGTCCACTCCCAGCGCCGCGGCAGGTGGGCGGTGGCCGGGTGGTCGGCGTCGGCGACCCGGACCGGTGCGGTCTGGATCGCCGGGTGCCGGTCGAAGCGGGCGCCGACCAGGCCCTCGAACCACGGCCACTCGTACGCCGTGCTGGACGCCGCGTGCACGCCCAGCCAGCCGTGACCGGCGGTCAGGTGGGCGCGCAGCGCGTCCTTCCCGGCCTCGTCGAGCACCGGGCCGCCGGTGGAGAGGAACACCACGGCGGCGTACCGGCGCAGGGCGGCGGGCCGGAAGACGGTCGGGTCCTCGCTGGCGTCGACGGTGAAGCCGTGCCGTTCGCCCAGCTCGCCCAGTGCGCGGGTGCCGTCGACGACCGAGGCGTGCGGGAAGCGGAGGTTGCGACGGTAGATCAGGATCCGGGCCATGGAGGACGATCCTGCCAGCCCCGGCCGCGCCGTCCGTGCCGGGGTCCCGGTCCGGGGCCGGGACCGCCGGCGGGGGCCGGGGCGGGGTGCTGCGCGGGGTCCGGCGGCGGCGTCTTTCGCCTGCGTACGGCTTTGCGGAGCCATGGTCGAACATTGGCGTTCGACTGACCGGCACGCCCGGTGCGTTCACCGCGCGGCCGTGTCCGGTCAGTGACGACGACGGCCACGGCGGAGGCTGGGGCTGGTAGCCCCGGCACCCGCCCGTCGTCAGCCCCCGCGAGGCCCGCCCGCGGGGGCTGACGACGGCCGCCGGGCCGGGGTCAGGCCTGGCGGTAGGTGGCGAGGAAGCGGCCGATGCGGTTGATGGCGGTCTCCAGGTCGTCGGCGCGGGGGAGGGTGACGAAGCGGAAGTGGTCGGGGCGGGGCCAGTTGAAGCCGGTGCCCTGGACGACGTGGATCTTCTCGCGGAGCAGCAGGTCGAGGACGAAGCGCTCGTCGTCGACGATGCGGTGGACGGCCGGGTCGAGCCTGGCGAAGGCGTAGAGCGCGCCGCGGGGCTTGACGCAGCTGACGCCGGGGATCTCGTTGAGGGCGCGGAAGGCGACGTCGCGCTGTTCGGTGAGGCGGCCGCCGGGCAGGACCAGGTCGTTGATGGACTGGTGGCCGCCGAGTGCGGCCTGGACGGCGTACTGGGACGGCACGTTGGGGCACAGCCGCATGCCGGAGAGCATGGTGAGGCCCTCCAGGTAGTCGCTCGCGTGCTGCTTGGGGCCGGAGACGACCAGCCAGCCGCTGCGGAAGCCGGCCACCCGGTAGGACTTGGAGAGGCCGTTGAAGGTGAGGGTGAGCACGTCGTCGGCCAGCGCGGCCAGGCAGTGGTGCTCGACGCCGTCGTAGAGGATCTTGTCGTAGATCTCGTCGGCCAGCACCATCAGCTGGTGGCGGCGGGCGAGGTCGAGGATGCCCTCCAGCAGTTCCTTCGGGTAGACCGCGCCGGTGGGGTTGTTGGGGTTGATGACCACGATCGCCTTGGTGCGGGCGGTGATCTTCGCGGCGATGTCGTCCAGGTCGGGGAACCAGTCCGCCTGCTCGTCGCAGGCGTAGTGCACCGCCTTGCCGCCGGCCAGCCGGACCACCGCCGTCCACAGCGGGTAGTCGGGCATCGGGACGAGCACCTCGTCCCCGTCGTCCACCAGCGCGGTGACGGCCATCTGGATCAGCTCGGAGACGCCGTTGCCGAGGTAGACGTCGTTGACGTTCACGCCCTCGACGCCGCGCTGCTGGTAGTACTGCACGACCGCGCGGCGGGCCGGCAGGATGCCGCGCGAGTCGCTGTAGCCGTGCGCCCGGGGGAGGTTGCGGATGATGTCCTGGAGGATCTCCTCCGGCGCCTCGAAGCCGAACGTGGCCGGGTTGCCGGTGTTCAGCCGGAGCACGCTGTGCCCGGCCTCTTCCAGCGCGTTGGCCTGGTCGACCACCGGGCCGCGGATCTCGTAGCACACGTCATTCAGCTTGCTGGACTGCCGAAACTCCATCTGCGGCCTCCCGACCGTCACCCCGCGTCGATCCTGGTCGCTTTGTTCTACCAAGTATGTACTTGGAAAGTCCAACCTCTTGGCTATGCTGATCCACATGTCACGCCGAAGCTACGACCAGTACTGCGCCGTCGCCCGCGCCCTGGACGCGGTGGGGGAACGCTGGAGCCTCCTGATCGTCCGTGAACTCCTGGCCGGGCCGCGCCGCTACACCGACCTGCACGCCGACCTGCCCGGCGTCTCCACCGACATCCTCGCCGCGCGGCTCAAGCAGCTGGAGAGCGAGGGCGTCATCGAGCGCCGGCGCCTCGAACGGCCGGCCAACGCCACCGTCTACGAGCTGACCGCGCGGGGCGCCGCGCTGCGGCCGGTCGTGGCGGCGCTCGGCGTCTGGGGGCTCGACGCGCTGGGGGAGCAGCGGCCGACCGATGCCGTTCGAACGCATTGGATCACCGGCGTGGTGGAGGAGCCGGTGGAGGAGCCGGTGGAGGAGCCGGTGGGGGAGACGGCGGGAGTCTGACCGGCCCGGGAAACGCGCCCGGACCGCGGGGGCGCCCGTGTGGGAGGCGCCGCGCCCGCGGCCCGGAGTCTTCGGACGGTGAGGGGGTCGGTTGCCCCGCACCGAGACGTCGACGGTGGCGTTGCCGCCCGAGCCGCCGGCCCTGCCGACGTGTCCGACTCTGCCCGGCGCCGATAAACGGCGGATCGGCATCCGCTTGCCGTGGCCGTTGATCGGTCGTCGTTCGACTGGTGCCGGAGGCGAATGCGAGCCGGGTCACGGCCGTTGCGCGGCGGCCCCGGAGATGGCGGGCGGGATCGGTGTGCAGGTCTGATGCGGTGCGAACTTCGGACAACTGCCGTCAGGTAGCTGGCTGCTGTGTGCGACCCACGCCAGGAAACCGAGCGAGCGGTCGTTGGAGGGCATGAAGCGGTCGACCGTCGCCGAGCCTGCGAGCGCGAAGAACAGGGTCAGGGCGGCCAGCGCGGCACCGCCGGTACGCATGACGGATCCGGGCGCCGCCTGCGCCCGGGTGCGCTCGGACAGATGGCGTACCCCCAGGTGGGCGGCCATCACGACCATCACCAGGCAGCAGTAGAGAATCTCGGGGGAGGTCCGCGGGTACAGCTGGACGAGCTGGTCACGCTCCATGTGCGAGGCGAACCAGTAGCGGAGCAGGAAGGAGCCGACCATGAAGCAGCCGGCCACCTGGACGACCGGCAGCTCGGCGCCCAGCCCCAGCGACACGCCTGCACCGACCAGCAGGAGAATCACGAACACTCCGATACCACCCAGTTCGCCCGGAACCGGCCAGTCGGCATGGGTGTAGCCGCCCGGCAGGTCGCCGAGCCACATGGAGAAGTAGGCCGGGTCGGTCCTGGTGTCGAAGTACATGTACGAGTCGGGGGTTCCGGCGCCGGTCAGTAGGCGCAGCAGATACCTGCCGTCGAGCGCCAGGAAGACTGCTCCGGTGGCGGCCATGGTGAGTAGCGCCCTGACGGTGGCGCCCGAGCCATGACGTGAGACCCGTGCCAGTGTGACGGCCAGGCAGGCCAGCGCGCCCGGCGCGGACCAGACGAACCAGCCGGAGTAGCAGAGGAAGAGGACGGCGAAGACCGCGCCGGACGCGGCGCCCACCAGCAACGCGCCGTTGACCGAACGCCCGGCCGAATCGAGGAGTCGGCCCGTGAAGTATGCGAAAGCGGGGATCAGGACCAGCAGGACGATGTCGGCGTACGGCTTGTAGGCCGTGCAGAGCGGGAACACCGGGGCCACGCCGATCGCCAGTGCCCACACCGGCGGGAGCAGCAGGCGCCAGGCGAGGTAGACGACCGGGCCGGCCAGGGCGGTCAGGAGCACCGTCAGGGTCTTCATCGCGGCGCCCGGCTGTCCCGGGTCGAAGAACCGGGTCCAGTAGCTGAGCAGGTAGGGGAAGAGCGGAGGATAGACGTCGGGGATCGGTTGGCCGTGTTGGATCAGTACGGACCACTTCTCCAGTTCCCCGGCGTCGCCCCAGAAGCCGAACAGTGGCCAGGGGGTGCCCCGCAACGCCACGACGATGCCGCCGGCGTAGAGGCCCGAGGCAAGCCCCGCAACCGACGCGCAGGCCAACCGCAGGCCTGCGGCCGGGGAGAGCTTGCGACTGACGGCCCACCAGCCGAGCGCCAGCACCATGGCGATCAGGATGAACCGGAACTGGAGAGCGGCCAGTCCGCTGACCTGGCCGACCCGGGTCGTCGGGTTCACCGTGATGGTCCTGCTGACGACGACGAACCCGAAGGCCACCGCTACGGCCAGTGCGGCCTCCAGGACTGCGAGGCTCCCCGGCGCGCCGATGAGTCGCTTCGGTAACAGCGGCGCGCCGGACCGGGCCGAGACCGGCGGGTGGACCGTGGTGTCGGCGTCGACGCCCAGGGACGCCTGCCGTGGCGGGGGCATGGGCATGTCTTTCTCTGAGCCTTCTCATCTGTGTCGAATGACATACGATCGGCCGAATATCGGGTATGTGCACCGCAGGTACCGGAGGGGGGCGGTCATCCGCGGCCGGCTCTTCCGGCGAACAGGCTCCAAGGGCCCTGCAATCGCGTCCGCCATGCCCACACCCGGTCCAACCGCCACAACCCGGTACAGGGCACGCCGCAGACGCACAGGCCATCCGATCCAGTGAGTAGCCGCCGCTTCCCTGCCGCGGTCTTCCGTCCCGGCACCTCGCTCACGGGTTCGGGAACGCCGGGGACCGTCCGCACAGGCAACCGGGACGGCCGTCCGACCCGAGTGGCGCGGAGCGGGGCGGTGGTACGCGATGCGCTGCCGCTTCCGGGCCGGGCGTCAGCCGCGGAAGAGGTTGTGACCCACGTCCGACGGCACCTCGTCCTGGTACGGCGTGGCGTCCGGCCCGGGCACGTGCTCGCCGGGGACCGGCTCGGTGCCCTCCCGGTGCAGCAGGTACACGCCGTCCTGCGACCAGACCGTCCGGTACCCGTGCGCCAGCAGCAGCTCGATCCTGGCCGCCTGCTCCCGGTCGGTCCGGAACGGGAAGGACCGCTTGTCCGCGCGGATCAGCACGTACTCGCGCCCGCGCGGCTTCTCGTCGACCAGCACCACGTCCGCGCGGGCGGTCAGCCTCGGCGCCGCCTGGTTGTCGGCCTCGACGGAGGCGCCGTCCGGGACCAGCGCCGCGCCGCGCTGCAGCGCCGCCTCGCTCGCCTTCAGCTGCCAGTAAGCCGGGACGAAGAGGTTCGCCACCCCGAGCGGCAGCGCGGCCGCGACGGTCACGGCCGCCGCCGCCACACCGAGCCGGCGGGTCAGCGCGCGGTCGTGGCAGCGGCCCAGCACCTCCAGCGCGGCGACCAGCAGGATCGGCCAGAGGAACGCGTCGTAGTGCCGGGCGATCGACCAGTGGTTCGGGTTGCTGGACAGCACCCGCTCGGCGAGCAGCGGGAGGGCGAGCAGCACGGTCGCGGAGCGCACCGGGAGGAGGAACAGGGTGCCGAAGGTCCAGAGCAGCAGCAGCGGCTTCAGCGGGGCGTCGAAGAGCGTCGAGACCAGGAGGGCCGGGTCGGCCAGCACGTTGGCGACCGCCGAGCCGCCGTCCTCGCCCAGCGCTTGGTAGTTCCAGTAGTAGCCGGGCACCCCGCCCATCGCCGGGACCAGCTTCGCGATCGCCACCGCCGAGGCGAGCGGGCCGCCGATCAGCAGGCCCAGCCCCCAGCGGACGGCCGGACGGCGCCGCTCGCGGTCCGGCTCGCGGCGCGCCCGCAGCAGCAGGACCAGGCCGTACGCGCCGACCGCCAGGCCCATGTCCTCCTTGGTGCAGCACAGCAGCAGGCCGGCCAGCGCGGACGCCCAGTACTGCCGGGCCATCCCGCGCTCCAGCATCAGCAGCGTGAGCGGCACGGCGAACGCCACCTCGTGGAACCCGCCGCGCGAGGCCACCAGCAGCGGCCAGCCCAGCCCGTAGGCGAGGGCGGCCAGGTCGGTGGCCCGGCGGGTGGTGCGGGGGGCGGCGCCGGCGAAGCAGCGGGCGGCGATCCGGCGGATCAGCGGCACGCCGGCGGCGAAGCAGAGCGCCTGGCCGACGAGCAGGGAGCGCGGGTCGTCCCAGAGCCAGTAGAGCGGCGCCATCAGCGCGATCACCGGCGAGAAGTGGTCGCCGAGGAGCGAGAAGCCGGGCGGGAACTCGTGGTGGTAGCTCTTCAGCGTCGACACGGGCAGGCCGAAGTGCGCGTAGCCGCGCACGCCCTGGTCGAAGATCCCGAGGTCGAAGCCACCGAGCTGGAGGGTGGTCCACTGCTGGAGGCCGATCGCCAGGCAGACCGCGAAGCAGAGCAGGGTGAACGCGACGGTGCGGGCGCGGGCCGGCAGGCGCGGCGCGGGCGGCTCCCCGGCGGCGGGCCGCGCGGTGGCCGCGGCGTCCCCTGCGACCTCGGGGTTCTCGGGGTCCTCGGGGTCCTCGGTGTCCGGGTACGGCGCCACGTCGTGCCGGGACATGCCTTGGTTCCTCCGCTGGTGCTGTGCTCTGGTGCCGCTCGCGCCGACGCTGCTCGTGCCGTGCTCGTGCCGTGCCCGTACTCGTGTCGTGCTCGGCCGACCACACTAACCGACGGCCGTTCCGGGGCGGGTCGGTACGCTCTACAGCTGCACCACCGCACCACCGCACCACCGCACCACCGCACCGCCGCACCGCACCGCACCGCACCGCCGCACCGGAGGAACACCAGCATCGTGAGCGTCCCGAGTCTCAACCTCGTCTCCGACTGCGGGAGCTGCTTCGGGCTGTGCTGCGTCGCGCTGCCGTTCGCCGCCGGTACCGACTTCGCCGTGAACAAGGCGGCCGGCACCCCCTGCCGCAACCTGGGCACGGACTTCACCTGCGGCATCCACGAGCGGCTGCGGGACACCGGGTTCCCCGGCTGCACGGTGTACGACTGCTTCGGGGCCGGTCAGCACGTCTCCCAGGTCACCTTCGGCGGGCGCAGCTGGCGCGAGGCGCCGGAGAGCGCCGCGACGATGTTCGAGGTGTTCCCGGTGGTGCGGCAGCTGCACGAGCTGCTCTGGTACCTCGCGGAGGCGCTGACCTTCGCTCCGGCCCGCCCCGTGCACGGGGAGCTGGGCCGGGCGCTGGAGGAGACCGAGCGGCTGGCCGCGGGCACGCCGGAGGAGATCCTGGCGGTCGACGTGCCCGCGCACCGGCAGGCGGTGGCCGAGCTGCTGCTCAGGGCGAGCGAGCTGGTCCGGGCCGCCGTGCCGCGCCGGGCGGAGCACCGGGGCGCGGACCTGTTCGGCGCCCGGCTGCGCGGGGCCGACCTTCGTGGGGCCAACCTGCGGGGCGCGCTGCTGGTCGCGGCGGACCTGGCCGGGGCGGACCTGCGACTCGCCGACCTGGTCGGCGCTGACCTGCGGGACGCCAACCTGGCGGGCGCCGACCTCACCGAGGCGCTGTTCCTCACCCAGGCGCAGCTCAACGCGGCCCGCGGCGACGCCGCCACCCGGCTCCCGGCGGCGCTGCAGCGCCCCGCCCACTGGCCCGACACGGCCGAGGCCCTGCCCCCGGCACCCGGTGGCGGCCGCGCGCCACGCACCTCCCGCAAGCCCCAGAGCGGCGGCCGCTCGGGCCGGCCCCGCCGCCGCTGAGCCGCGCGGGGGGCGGGCGGCGCCCAAGGCGTGTCTCTTTGATGGGCTGAGCAGTTGATCGGATGTGTCTGTCCGGTTGGTGATCAGCGCACGTGGTCGCCGGGGCGTGACCTGCCGGAGGAGCCGGGGCCGTTCCAGACCGCGCACAAGCGGTTGCCGCGGTGGGCGGTCGACGGCACGTGGCGGCGGGTCTTCGCCGCCGTCCTGGCCGAGGCGGACGCGGCGGACGACATCGGCTGGACCGCTCCGCACGCGCATCCCGCAGCCGGTGGACCGGATCCGCAACCGACTGCGGCGCGGCTCACGCGGAGGCCGTCCGCCCGGCTTCGACCCCGCGGCCCACAAGCAACGGAACACGGTCGAGCGATGGATCGGCCGCCTGAAGCAGTGGCGCGGCCTGGCCATGCGCACCGACGAACTCGCCATCGCCTACCAGGCCGCACTCCACCTCGCAGCCATCCTCATCCGGTCCCGCAGACAACCAGAGAGACGGGCCTTGGGGCGGGCCGCCCGGCGCGGTCACCCGGTCAGGAGCTGCGCCACCACGGGCGGGCGCCGGCGGGCCAGGGCGCAGACCGTGCCGGCGAGCAGCAGCAGACCGACGGCGGCGAGTGCGACCGGCGACCCGGCCGGGTGCAGCGGCCAGGCCCACGGTCGCGGGTGGCCGTCCGGGTACCAGCCCGCGGCCGAGCAGAGCAGCGGGACGGCGGCGAGCGCGGCGGCGGCCGGGCGGTGGCCCATCAGGGGGTGGAACAGCAGCGCGAGGCCGAGGTAGCCGGCGATGTTGCGGGCCAGTACCACGGCGAGCACCCCCTGCCCGGCCGCGTGGGCGAGACCGCCGCACGCCGTCCCGACGGCCGCGAGGGCGAGCGCGAGCCCGACGTCCAGGCCGCGCAGGAACCGTGCGGAGACCGTCTCGGCGCGCAGGTCGCCCCGGCCGAGCCCGTACAGCAGGAACACCGCCGGGAGCAGGGTGATCACGTGCGCGAGGAGGAAGTGGCCGGCCTGTCCGCGCAGGGCGGGCACCGGCAGCTCGCCGTCCCCGACCAGCAGGCCGACGGCGAAGGTCCCGGCGAGGACGGCCGCCAGCGCCGGTACCGCGCGCGCCTTGCACCACCAGATCACCGCTCGCCCCCCGCGGAGGACGCCTCGGGGCGCGGGACCGGCGGGGGCAGGGTGCCGCAGTCGGCCAGGGCCGCCGCCGTGGCGCGGTACCAGGCGAGCTGCGTCCCGTCGGGCAGCCGGAGCAGCTGGGCGGCGCGGGCGGCGTCGGCCTCGGTGACGCGGCCGCCGACCGGGGCGGCCGCGCCCGGTATGCCGGCCGCGCCCTGCGGACCGGCCGCGTCCGCGCGGGCCGTGAGCCAGGCGGCTGCCGTGCCGGCGGCGGCCGCGGCCGGGTAGGGGTCGCCGCGGCGGGCGCAGTCCGGGACGCGCGGCAGCAGGCCGCCGACCACGGCGGGGGCGACGTCCTGCGGCCGGGCGTCGGTCGGGACGCCGAGTCCGGCCTCGCCCGGTCCGGGCCGCCCGGCCATGGTGAACACCTCCGGAACGGCGATGCCCTGGCCGGCGAGGCCGTCCGCGACCCGCCGGACCTCGGCGCGGACCACGGCCGCGCGGGCGCCGCCGAGCTCCGGCCAGAGGCAGACGCGCGGTCGTTCCCGGTCGCAGACCAGGGCGGCGGCGGACCGGGCGCGCACCGGCTCGGGGCCGAGGTCGCGCACGGTCCAGCCGCCCACCGCCGTGCCGCCCGCCGTGACCGCCAGCGCGGCGGCGACGGCGAGCAGGGTGCCGCGCCCGCGGATCAGCAGCACGACCGCCGCGCAGACGGCGCCGGAGAAGACCAGCGAGCCGACCACCGCCCGCCCGTCCAGCACCTGGTCCACGGCGCAGCAGTCGGACAGCCCGCCGCCGACCAGGTGCCGTGGCCAGTAGGTGTCGAACGCGGCGGGGTAGGCGTTCAGCACGAAGCTGCTGACGAGTGTGAGCGGGACGGCGACCACCGGCGCCAGCACCCGGCCGACGACCGAGCCGACCAGGGTGTTGGCGAGCAGCAGTCCGGCCCAGACGGCGAGCACACCGGGCTGCGGGACGCCGTCCGCGGTGCCGCCGGCCAGCGCGGTGGTGCCGAGCGCGGCGGCCATGCCGAGCGCGCCCATCACGGCCACCGGCAGCAGCACCGGCGCGGTGATGGCCGGTGCGGAGCGGACCGGCGAGCGGCCGAACACCCCGCCCCGGTGCAGCCGTCCGCCCTCCCACGCGCCGCAGGCGGCGCAGGCCGCGCAGGCGAACGGCAGCGCGAGGCTGGCGTGCCCGGCGGCGGCGAGCCCGTAGGCGGGGGTGACCCAGGAGGTCAGCTCGTCGCCGAGCGCGAACAGGACGAAGCCGAGCAGGAACGGCAGCGTCCGGGTGGCGGCCGAGACCCGGAGCACGGTGCGCAGCAGCATGGTCACGTCTCCCGTTCGATCAGGCGCGCGTACGCCGCCTCGGCGCTCGCCGGGCCGGTTCCGCCATCGGTCCCGCCACCGGCCCCGTCCGCGCCACCGGCCCCGTCGGCGCCGCCGGGTCCGGGGATCCGGCGGCCGGCCGCCAGGGCGTGGAACTCCTCGGTGGCGCCCTGGAAGCGGACCCGGCCGCGGTCCAGCACCACCACCTGCCGGTACGTCCCGGCGAGGTCCTCGGTCTGGTGGGTGGAGACGACGACGCTCACCTCGCCCGTCAACTCCTCGACCAGGGAACGGAACACCGCTCGCTGGGTGGGGTCGAGCCCGGCGGTGGGCTCGTCCATCAGGATCAGCTCGCTGTGGTGGGCGAGGCAGCCGGCGATGCCCATCCGGCGCAGCTGGCCGCCGGAGAGCTGGTGGCCGGCCCGGTCGGCGAGCCCGGCCAGGCCGACCCGGGCGAGCGCCCCGGCCGAGGCCTGCCAGGCGGCGGTGCGCGACATGCCCTTCAACCAGCCGCAGTAGGCGACCTGTTCGCGCACGTTGAGCCCGGGGACCGGGGTGATCTGCTGCGGCAGCCAGGCCACCGCGCGCCGGTAGGCGGCCCGGTCGCCGTTGCCCGAGGCCGGGTTGACACCGCGCCAGGTGACCTGACCCCGGCGCGGGCTCAACTGGGAGGCGGCGAGGGCCATGAGGGTGGACTTGCCGGCGCCGTTGGGGCCGAGCAGCACGGTGGCCGGGTGGTCGATCCGCAGGTCGAACCCGGTGAACAGGAGCGCCTTCCGGCTGTACTGGAAGTCGATGCGGTGGAATTCAAGGGCCATGGAGGGGTCGACGCATTTCGCTCGGAAGGGGTGCGGTGGTGCCGGCGGGCGGGAACGCGTCCGCCGGCACCGCGGCCGGGGCGGGGCGGGTCGAGGGGCGGGCGAGACGGGGCGAGGCGGGGGCGTCAGTAGCGGGTGGTCACGGTGTCCACCCAGAGCTTGTCGCCGCTGCGCACGCCCTCCAGCGCGAAGTAGTAGTCGCCGGAGCTCTGGTCGCCCCAGCTGGAGGTGTCGCAGTGGTTGGAGCGGTGGCCGTAGGCCTTGTCGGGGCCGAAGACGTCCTTGTAGAGCTGGAGGGCGGCGTCCTTGAAGTCGTTGGTGCTGGTCGCGCAGCCCTGGAAGGTGACGGAGGTGACGACGTCGTCGCGGTCGCCGTCGGCCCAGCGGCGGGACTCCGAGCCGGGCCCCCACTTGCTGATGTGGGACGTCCAGGAGCCCTCGGCGAGGGCGGGGCCGGCGCCGGCGAAGCCGAGTAGCGCGGCGGCGACCAGAACGCTTCGCACGAGCGTGCGAGCGGCGCGGCGGGGGCGGTCGGCGGTGTTCTTTGCGTGCATGTTCCGTCCGATCATTTCGGTGACACCGCCGGGCGGGGCGGAGTCATGCAGGCAAAAGGAAAGGAGCGGAGGTCCGACCGAAACGGTCGTGGTCACCCGGTCGGCCGAGCCGCCGCGGGAATGACCTTAGCGTGCACGAACAGGTGCTCAGCACTATTTTTTTCGGCCATTCGGCCGAATGGGGCGGGGGAGTCGGGGCTTGGCAAGGGGCGGATCGACATTCGCCGGAAAATCCTGGATATCGGCTTTTTCTGTCGAATATCGATCCACCGTGCCATCTTCCGATCTAGTGGGTGATCGATTTCTTTTTCATGCGATTGTCATTCCGGAGGGCCGATGGCCGGTTCTCGCTGTCGCCGATCTACGCCGTGAGCAGCCGCTCCCGCAGCCGGTCGATCAGCACCCCGTCGACCCCGACCCGGTCGGTGACGTAGCCGTGCACCGAGCCGTGCGCGGCCGTCAGGTCCGCGAGCGCCAGCCGGATCACCTCCTCCGGCGCGCGCCCGAAGGCGGGCCAGCGCAGGGCGCGCCCCGGGTTGGCGGTGTGCCAGTCGGCCACCAGCCGGGCGGTGACCAGCTCGGTGAGCGCGAAGTCGGCGGCCACGTCGTCCTCGCCGACGCCGAGCAGCGTGAGCACCAGGGCGGCGATCAGCCCGGTGCGGTCCTTGCCGGCGGCGCAGTGGAACACGACCGGCCGCTCGGCGCCGGCGATCAGCTCCAGGGCGGTGCGGATCTCCGCGACGCCGTCCTCGGCCACCTCGGCGAACCGGTCCGCCAGGTACCGCCACGGGTCCAGCTCCGGGTCTATCTCGGCCTGGTCGTACGGCCGGTGCTCGATCGAGAGGTTGTGGTACGCCACGCCGTCCAGCTCCGGCATCCGCCCCCTGCGGGCGATCTCCCAGGGGTAGCGCAGGTCGATCACGGTTCCGATGTCCAGCGTCCGGAACCGTTCGAGGTCGGCGGCCGAGGTGAGCCGGCCGAGCGAGGAGGAACGGTAGAGCAGGCCCCAGCGGACCGCCCGCCCGTCGGCGACCGGATAGCCGCCCAGATCGCGGAAGTTGTACGGGCCCTCGAAAGTCAGGTGACGTGTCATGTTCGCACCCTATGCGGTCCCGCTCACCGCCGCCGGGGAAGGCTTTCCGGCGATCCGGCCGGACGGCCGAAAGTATCATGAACGGCGCGCGTCCGCACGTAAACTGACGATAAATCAGAAGAGTTCCGGATCCGCTGGAGGGGTCGCGCGGCCGACCGGGCCGGGCGGCGGTCCGTGTGCAATACGGCGGGGTGGTCGGCCGGTTCCGGCCGGAGGGGGGAATTGTTGTGGCGGACAAGGGGGTGTGCGGGACGACCGGGCACGTGGTCGTCGATGACGGCGTCCGGAAGGGGCGGTCCGGTCCGGTCCCGTGGTTCGGGGTGCTTCGCGAAGCGGCCTCGGGGGTGCCGGTCGTCGCGGGTCTCCCGGCGCTGCTGTTCGTCACCGTGGGGGTGGGGCCGAAGGTGGGCGTGATCGCCTTCGCGATGGTGGGCGTGTTCCTCGCCTTCGTCACCTTTGTGGCGATGGGGCGCCGGGGCGTGTGTGCCGCGAAGAAGGCGGTGGTGATGGTCTTCGGCTGGATGGAGTACGCCGTCTGACCCGGGGGCTGGGGAGGGGCCGGTGGAAACCGGGTTCGGTGGGGGAAAGGCGCCTGAATCGCCCATAGCAGTCTGTGAGATGACATGGCATCAGAATCTGCATCGTGGGCGATGCATCGTTATCCGATCGATACGGGTGGCTACCCCTGGGGCGGGTGTGGCGATGAGAGGTTCTCCGACGGGCCAGAGGGCCTGAATCGTTCATGGCACTCCTTCGAAGAGGATCTGATGTTAGGACGTTCCAAGATCCCGTCCGCGGTCGCGGACGGGACTTCCTCCCCGCGCTGGAGGCGGCCGATATCGGCCGCTCTGACGCTCGGTCTGCTCGTCCAGGGCGGTGTGGCCGCCGAGGCGCTGAGTGCCTCGCCGGCCTTCGCGGCGCCGACGCCGGCGAATCCGCAGAGTCCGCAGAATCCGCAGCCCGCGACGCCGACCGACGAGGCTCCCGACGAGGCGTCGGCGCTGCTGGCGGCCCGTCTGCAGGGGCACCGGGTCGAGGTGACCGGGGCGCGGACGGAGTTCACCACCCTGTGGGCGAACCCGGACGGGACGCTCACCTCGGACCGGTCCACCGGCCAGGTCCGGATGAAGGCCGGCGAGGACGGCAAGGAGTGGGTGCCGGTCGACACCACGCTCGTGCAGACCCCCGACGGGAAGGTGGCGCCGAAGGCGCACCCCGGCGGGCTGGTGCTGGCCGGCGGCGAGGCCGGGGTGACGGTGGGCGACAGCGCACCGGGCGCCGCGGCCAAGGCGAAGGGCGCCCCGGCGGCCGAGGCGCCGGAAGCCGGGCCCGCGGAGCCCGCCGGGCCCGCCGAGCGGGAACTGGTGAAGATCGGCTCCGGTGACCGGCAGGTCGGCTTCGGCTGGCTCGGCAAGCTCCCGAAGCCGAAGCTGGAGGGCAGCCAGGCGACCTACGTCGACGCCCGCCCGGGCGTGGACCTGGTGCTCAAGGCGACCCGGACCGGCTTCGAGCAGTTCCTGATCGTGAAGAACCGTTCCGCCGTCACGCAGACCGGCACGGTCACCATCCCGCTGGACACCACCGGCCTCAACGTCGCCCCGCAGCAGGACGGTTCGATCCAGCTGCTGGACAAGGCGACCGGCAAGGAGGCCGTGAAGATCCCGGCCCCCGTGATGTGGGACGCGGCGCTCGACGAGGCCTCGGGCGAGCACCTCAACCGGGCGCCGGTGACGATGCAGGTGCGCGGCGAGGGCGCGGACACCGAGCTGGTGTTCACCCCGGACGCGGCGTTCCTGGCCGACGAGAAGACCCGGTACCCGGTCACCATCGACCCGGTCGTGGACATCGGCCCCACCTTCGACACCTACGTCCAGAACAACGAGAACTTCGACGCCTCCGGCTCCGACGAACTCAAGCTGGGCAGCTACAACGGCAGCGTCAAGGCGCGCTCGTACCTGACGATCCCGGGCGGGTCGTTCAACGGCAAGCAGGTCATCGACGCCAAGCTGCACCTCTACAACTTCCACTCCTCCTCCTGCACTCCGAAGCAGTGGGAGGTCTGGGACGCGGGCGGCGCCGCCTGGTGGACCCGCTGGGGCAACGAGCCCCAGGGGAACCAGATGTGGACCCGGACGTACGAGACCTACGACGTCGACGGCGGGGACTCCCACCACTGCACCGCCCCGGACGGCTCCGGCTGGACGAACACCGACGTCACGGCGATGATCCGGCACTTCGCGCAGTTCGGCTACAACGACTACGGCATGCTGCTGAAGGCGACGGACGAGAACAGCAGCCTCTCCTGGAAGAAGTTCGGTTCCGCCCAGAGCGGCGCCGCGCCGTACATCTCGATCACCTACAACTCGGTCCCCAGGACCCCCGCGTCGGTCGAGATCCAGCCGTCCCAGCCGGGTAACCCGAAGTACGTCGCGGACGCCAACCCGCGCTTCCTGGCGCAGGCGGCGGACGACGACGGCGAGGCGGTCAAGGTCTACTTCGACCTGTGGCGCGGCGGCACGTTCATCGGCAGCATCCCCAAGGACACGCCGAGCGGAGCGTGGGCCTCGGTCCAGGCCTCCGACTTCGGCCTGGCCAAGCTCGACGAGGGCGTGCAGTACTCGATCTCCTCGGTGCTGGACGACGGCAAGTCCCGCTCCAACTGGGTGACCACGCCGTTCGTGGTGGACACCGTGAAGCCGGGCACGCCGTTCGTCACCTCCGCCGACTACCCGGCGGACGGGCTGTGGCACGGGGCGGCCAACCAGGCCGGTTCGTTCACCTTCTCGGCCCCGGCCGGGACGGACGACGTCGCCGCGTACGTCTACACCCTGGACGGCGGCACGGCGGTCACCGTGAACGCGGGCACCACGCTGACGACGTCGATCACCCCGACCACGGAGGGCCGGCGCGTGCTCAGCGTGCAGGCCAAGGACCGCGCGGGCAACCTCTCCCCGCCGGCCGAGTACGTGTTCCACGTCGGCCAGGCCGGGATCAGCTCGCCGGTGAACGGCACCCAGGCGGCCAAGCGGGTCAAGCTGGCCGTGGACGCGCAGGCGCAGTTCAAGCGGGTGGTGTACGAGTACCGCCGTGGTCCGGGTGCCACCGAGTACGCGGTGCCGCGGGTCAACCTGACCAAGGCGGACAACACCCCGGTGACCGAGGACAAGCCGCGTCTGGCGGACCTCGGCCCGCACGCCAACTGGAACGTCCTGGACACCCTGGGCAACGTCGGCGGTGTCGTCCAGGTCCGCGCCAAGCTGTTCCCGGAGGACGGCTCGGGCGCGGGCTACACGACGGTGTGGAACACCCTCACCGTGGACCGCAACGCCGACGGCGCCGCGAGCGCGGAGGCCGGTCCGGGTACGGTGAACCTGCTGACCGGTGACTACTCCACCAGCGCCACCGACGTCAGCGAGTTCGGGATGTCGGTGACCCGCACCTCCTCCTCGCGGGGCACGGACCGGGGCTGGCAGCCGCAGGGCGAGCGCCTGACCACCAACCAGCGCCAGATCGGCACCGACACCAACGGGTTCTCGGCCGGCCTGGCGACGCTGTCCCGCTCGACCGTCCGCGGTCACGACAGCTCGACCGACTCGCTGCTGGTCACGCCGACCGGCCAGATCGACTCCTATGCGGGCGTCGGCCCCGACAACACCCTGGCACTCGGCATGAAGCCGGGCCGCACCTACCGCCTGACCGGCTGGATCTACGTGCCGGGCTCGACCGGCCTGAACCCGGACTTCGGTGACCGGGGCCTGCGGCTCGCCGGCTTCGTGAAGGTCGGGAACGACTACACCAAGACCACTTCCGGCAAGGCCGGCTTCACCGACGGCTGGCAGCAGCTCAGCGTCGACATGACCGTTCCCAAGGACGCCACCGAGGCGTTCTTCCGTCTCTACAACGGCTTCACCGCGGCGGACAAGCAGGTCTACTTCGACGACCTGTCGCTGAGGGAGATCGTCGCGCCGTTCGGCCCGCAGTGGGCCGGCGGTCCGATGGCGGGCGGCGGTTCGGACTTCCGCTCGCTGTCGTTCCCGCAGTCCGACCTGGTCGAGATCAAGGGCAACGACGACGCCTCGCTGACCTTCGCCAAGGGCACCGACGGCACGTTCTTCCCCGAGCCGGGGGCCGAGTCGCTCACCCTGAAGGCGGTGCCGGCCACCTCCGGCGCGATCGTGCTCAGCACCAACGGCTCCTGCCTGGAGGTGCCGAACGGCGCCGCGGGCAATGGCGCCACGCTGCGGCCCGCGCCGTGCACCAGCGCGCCCAACCAGCAGTGGAGCCGGGGCGACGACCTGACGCTGCGGCTGATGGGCTACTGCCTCGACAACCCCTGGGGCGCGGTCGACAACGGCACCCAGCTGGTGCTGTGGGGCTGCAACGGCGGAGACAACCAGAAGTGGGACGTCCGCACCGACGGCATGGTGCTCAACCACCAGTCCGGCAAGTGCCTGGACGCCGACCGGGGCGCCTCGATCTGGTGGTGCTGGGCCGGCCCGAACCAGGTCTGGGACGTCCAGACCAGCGGCACCACCTACGAGCTGACCGAGCCGGACGGGACCAAGACCGTCTTCGACCGGCAGGCCGGTTCGAACAGCTACCAGGTGGTCGGCGAGATCGGCCCCGGTGCCGCCTCGGCGACCCGCTACCAGTACGACACCGCCGACGGCCGGGCCCTGGTCAAGCGGGTGATCCCGCCGGTCGAGGCCGGCGTGGACGACGTGAACCGCTGCTCGGTGGACCCGCTGCCGCGCGGCTGCGAGGTCATGGAGTACGAGTACGCCATGACGACCACCGCCACCGCCACCGCGCCCGGTGATCACCTGGACCGCGTGAAGGCGGTCAAGGTGTGGTCGTGGAACCCGGCGACCTCCCGGCAGGAGGCCGTCGAGGTCGCGCACTACGCGTACGACGACAAGGGCCGCCTGGTCGAGACCTGGGACCCGCGGCAGACCAGCCCGCTGAAGACCGGCTACGCCTACGACGACGCGGGCCGGGTCGTCCGGACCACGGCGGCGGGGCACCTGCCCTGGAACTACGACTTCGGCAAGGCCGCGGCCGACCAGGACCCGGGGCGTCTGCTGAAGGTGCGCCGCGAGGCGCTGGTCCAGGGCAGCAAGGACCAGGTCAGCGGCGAGACCGCGATCACCGTGGTCTACGACGTGCCGCTGACCCGCGCCGCGGGCGGTCCGTACGACCTGGCGGGCGCGGACGTCGCCAGGTGGGCGCAGCTGGACGCGCCGACGGACGCCACGGCCGTGTTCGACCCGGAGGACGACCCGGGCACCAGCACCGCCATCCCGGCCAAGCCGGGCGCGGACGGCTACAAGCCGGCCGCCGTGCACTACCTGAACGCCAACGGCCAGGAGGTCAACACGGCCTCCCCGTCGGTGACGCCGGGCGGTGACATCGACACCAAGGAGTACGACCGCTACGGCCACGTCGTGCGCGCCCTGGAGGCGACCAACCGCGCGATCGCGCTCGGGACCCACCCGGACGCGGCCCGGTACGCGACCGAGCTGAACCTGCCGGCGGAATCCGCCGCCCGGGCGCGGCTGCTGGACTCGCGCACCGCCTACACCGCCGACGGTCAGGACGTCGTCGAGACGCTCGGCCCGGTCTACCGCGCCTCGCTGTCCGAGCAGGTCAACGGCCAGACAACCCCGGCCACCGTCACCGCGGAAGCCGAGAAGCTGCCGCAGCTCGGGGCCACGGTGCCGGTCCAGGTCGACAGCAACTGCTGCGGCCTCACCTGGTCCGGCGGCGCGCACCTGAGCGTGCGGGCCACCGCGGCCGGCGGCTACGACGTGGTGCGCGTCAGCGTTCCGGAGGAGGGTGAGTACCTGCTCTCCGGCCAGCTGACCAAGTACAACGACCACGGCATCGTGCAGTTCGCGATCGACGGGCAGAACCTCGGCCAGCCGATCGACACCTACGCCGCCGACCCGGCGGTGGTCGCGTACGCGACGGGTCAGGCGATCCGGCTGGCGCGCGGTGACCACGAGCTCAAGCTCACCATCACCGGCACCAACCCGGCGAGCCAGGGCGAGCGCTTCCACGCCGGCCTGGACACCGTCACGCTGACCAAGACCACCGTCAACCCGACCCTCCCGGCCGGCACCTCGGTGGTGGTCCGCGACCACAACACCAACACCTACGACGAGGGCAAGCCGGACGGCCAGGCCTACCACCTGGCCACCACCGTCACCGACGGCGCCCGGCTGGAGGGCTACGCCGACGACGCCGAGCTGCGGGTCACCAAGAACGGCTACGGCACCGCGATCGGCGGCACCGCCGGCTGGGTGGTGAAGAAGCCGACCACGGTGATCACCGACGCGCTGGGCGCCAAGCTCACCACCACCACCCGCTACGACGCGCAGGGCCACCCCGAGGAGATCCGGGTCCCCGGCTCCGACGCGGCCGACGCCGGCACCACCAGGTACACCTACTACACGGCGGGGGCCAACGCCGCGAACGCGGCCTGCGGCAACCGTCCCGAGTGGGCGGGCCAGTCCTGCGTCACCGCGCCGGGTGCGGACGTCACCGGTGCGGACGCGGCGCGGATGCCGACCACGCTGCCGGTCAAGCAGGTCACCCGGTACTCGCGCACCGGCAAGCCCGAGGAGGTCGTGGAGACCAACGCGGGCAAGACCCGGACGACGGTGACCGGCTACGACGCCGTCGACCGGACGGTGTCCACCGAGGTCACCTCCGACGAGGGCCAGGCGGTGCCGAAGGCCGTCACCGCCTACGACCCGGCGACGGGCGAGGTGCTGTCGACCACGGCGGGCGGCAAGTCCGTCACCATGGTCCAGGACGTGCTCGGCCGGACGATCTCGTACACCGACGCGGACGGCGCGACCACCACCACCGAGTACGACAGGTTCAGCAAGCCGGTCAAGGTCACCGACCCGACCGGCGTCACCACCTTCACCTACGACCGCGCCAAGGAGCCGCGCGGCCTGCTCACCTCGGTGAACGACAGCAGGGCCGGCGAGTTCACCGCGAAGTACAGCCCGGACGGCCAGCTCGTCGAGCAGACCTACCCCGGCGGCATCGTCCGCAAGGACACCCTGAACGCCTCCGGCAAGGCCGTCGCCCGCAGTTACACCCGCGCCTCGGACGGCACGGTGGTCTGGTCCCAGAGCAACGACCTGTCCACCCAGGCCCAGGTGGCGAGGACCACCAGCACCAACGGCACCAAGACCTACTCCTACGACCGGTTGGGCCGCCTGGTGAAGGCCGAGCAGAGCTCGGTCGCCACCGGCTGCACGACCCGCGCCTACACCTACGACGTCCACTACAACCGCACCGCCAAGGCGACCTCCGGCCCGGCCGGGGACGGCACCTGCACCACCGCCGGCGCCACGACGGTCAACTCCGCCTACGACAGCGCGGACCGGGTCACCGACGCGGGCTACACCTACGACGCGTTCGGCCGTACGCTCACCACGCCGACCGCGGCCGTCGGCTACCGGGTCAACGACCTGGTCGCCTCCCAGGAGACCGCGACCACGAAGCAGACCTGGAGCCTCGACCCGGTCGGCCGGCTCAACGGCAGCACCACCGCCGCCAAGCAGGCCGACGGCAGCTGGTCCACCACCGCCACCCGCGTCCACCACTTCGGCACCGGCGGCGACATCCCGCGCTGGACCGTCGAGAACGCGGCCGGCGCCTGGACCCGCAACGTCCCGGGCACCGACGGCGATCTGTCCGCGACCGTCACCGACCAGGGCACCGTCAAGCTCCAGCTCACCAACCTCTTCGGTTCGGTGGTGCTGGTCACCGACACCGCCCTGACCGGCCCCGTCCTCCTCGACTCCGACGAGTACGGCAACCCGACGGCGGGCACCCCCGCCGCCCGGTACGGCTGGCTCGGCGGCAAGCAGCGCTCCGCCGAGGCCCAGGACGGCATCGTCCTGATGGGCGTCCGCCTCTACAACCCCGCCACCGGCCGCTTCCTGTCCGTGGACCCCGTCCCCGGCGGCAGCGCCAACGCCTACGAGTACTGCATGGCCGACCCGATCGGCTGCACGGACCTCGACGGGCGCAAGGGCATCAAGGACTGGTGGAAGAAGAAGGGGTCGATGGTCGTCGGCAAGACCCTCGGCGCCGTCTCGGCCACCACCGGTGTCATGGGCATCTGGGTGCCGCAGATGAAGGCGGTCTCGGCCGTGACCGGAGGCCTGTCCACCCTCTCGTACGCCTCGGGCGGCCACTGGACGGAGGCCAAGCGGCAGGCGCGCAACACCGTGCTCAACGCGGCCGTCGGCGGCTTCGGACGGTTCGCCAACGCGTCCAAGTTCGCCGGCATGGCCGGCCGGTACAACAACCTGACCAAGGGCTGGTCCGCGGGCATCTCCGGTCTCGCGAAGGCGAGCGGGGCCAGCTACGCGCCGCGCACGTTCGCGGCGAGGTTCCACAAGTACGCACCGTGGGCGATCATCGGAGGGAACCAGCTGGCGACCAAGTACGAATACGTCTACTACAACAAGGTGCAGACGACGATCAACAGCGTCACCGAGCGCTTCCGGAGGTTCCGGGACCTGTTCGCGTGATGACGGCTTCTCCGGGAAGCCTCTGAAGGATCCGAAGTAGGCGTTGCCCGGCGACCGGTCGTGTCCGGTCGCCGGGCAACGCCGTATCCGCGCAGAGAGGAGCACGGCATGGCACCGATGTACGGTCCGCTCCGGTGCGAACCGGGCGGCGCACACCTGGGGCGCGGGGAGCGCACTGCCGGGGTGCCGGTCTTCGACCGGGACGGACTGCGCCAGGAGGGGACGGAAGGCTTCCGCTGGGAGGAGATCGAGGAACTCGACGTGGAGGTCCGGGACATCGGTCTCAAGTCCCTGGTGCAGAACACCGCGATGTTCCTCCTCACGATCGGCTCGGTGACCGAGCGGGCGCCGGGGACCGAGGACTCCTACCTCTGGCTGAAGCCGGCCGGCGGGCCGCCGGTGGTCTGGCCGTTCGAGGTGCCGATGAGGTCCGAGGCCCGCTGGAGCCCGGGCGCGGTGCGCCGGTTCGTCCGCCGCCTCGACGCCACCGGCCGGCGGACCCACCTTGGCTCGCCGGAGCTGGCCGCCAGCGTGGAGGCGCTGCGGCGGGTGCCGCGGTTCCCGCCGTGGCGGCGGGACCGGGCGGTCAACCGTCTCGTCGACGCGCTGCCGGCCCCCGGCGGCCGGGCGCGGGATCGGCGATGATGGAGTGGATGTGACGGGGCGTCCGCAGGTGTGTCGCCCGCCGCGTCCCGTGCACCGCGACCGCACCGGAGGCCTCATGGAGCACCGCCGCCACCGCGCCCTCGACCGCAACCTCGCCACGTCCGCGGACCGGGCGGACTACCTGGTGGAGCTCTCCAACGTCGTGCGCCGGACCGACCTCGGCGGTCCGGCGCCGCGGTCGCTGCACCGCCTGGGCCTGGTGGTGGACGCGCTGGTGCGGCTGACCGGGGACCGGGACGTGGCGGTCTACTGCGTGGCCGACCGCAGTCTGCTGGGCGGGCGGCGGGAGTTCGCCGAGGAGGCGGACGCCCGGACGCTGGCGCGGTGGGTGGCCGAGGGGCTGGTGGAGGAGGTGCCGGACGCCGACGAACGGGTGCTGGAGATCGCCGGCATGACCGGGATCCAGGTGGTCACCGCCGACCACTACGACGACCACCGGATCGAGCACCCGTGGATCCAGGGCAACACCTGGCAGTTCCTGCGCCCGGAGGCGGCCGGCCGGGGCGCGGTGCGGCTGGTGCCGCTGGACATGGGGTACCGGACGGGCGCGGAGATCTCCAAGAAGATGGAGCTGTCGGCGCTGAAGAAGCAGGGCCTGCTGACGGCCGCCGCCAAGCCGCTGGTCGAGGTGGTCGGGCGGGCCTGGCGCTGCCCGGAGGCCCGCTGCACGCTGTAGAGCGTGCACCGGGGCGGGCGGGTGATGCTGCCGCGGATGCGCCGGGGCGTGCCGACCTGCGAACTGCACGGCGTACCGCTGCTCGACGACGGGGCCCGGCCCGGTGCCGCGCAGGTCAAGGTGGTGCTGGACGGCGAGTGCGTGGCCCGGTACACGCTGGACGAGGGGTCGCGCACGGCCGTCGGCCGGGCGCCGGGGGCGGCGCGGGACGGCATCGCGCTGCTCGGCCTGCTGGCGGCCGAGCGCGCGGCCCGGGTCAGCCGCCGGCACCTGACGGTCTCGGTGCGCGGCGGCTCGGTGACCGTGCGGGACACCAGCACCTACGGCAGCCGGATGCGGGTGGCCGGGCGGCGCGGTCACCTGGGCCCGTGGGAGCCGCTGGCACCGGGGACCGACCGGGCGTTCCGGCCGGGCGACGAGGTCGAGTTGACGCCCGGCCTGGTGCTGACCCGCAGCGGCCGCCGCTTCCCGGCCGAACTGGCCGGCACCTGGCAGGCCGAGGCGGCCCGCACCCCGTTGCCGCCGGGGGCCGCCGAGCCGACCCGCCACGTCTGACGTTCACGCGCTCCGCCGCCCAGGTGGCCTGACGTTCACGGGGCCTGACGTTCACAGGGGCTGACGCTCACACGCTGCGGTCCGCCAGGATCTCCCGGACGACGTGCCGGGCGTTGGCGGCCAGCGGCGGGTTGGTGGTGCGGTAGTAGGGCAGTTGGACGAGCGCGAGGGACAGCGCCCAGGCGCGGCCGCGTTCCCAGGTGGCGTCGTCGACGGCCAGGGTGGTGCGGTAGGCGGGGCGGGCGGTGGCCGGGAGCAGGCTCCAGGCGGGCAGCAGGTCGACGGTCGGGTCGCCGACACCCAGCAGGCCGAAGTCCAGGACGGCGCCGAGCCGTTGGCCGGTGACCAGAAGGTTGCCGGGGGTGAGGTCGCCGTGCACCCAGACGGCCGGCCCGGTGTGCTCGGGCAGCCGCAGGGCCTTGTCCCACAGGGCGGTCGCCGTCTCGGTGTCGATCACCCCGCGCAGCCGTCCGAGGGCGGCCCGGGTGGCGGCGTCGCGGCTCGACAGCGGCCCCGAACGCAGCGCCGGCGGAGCGTCCGGATCCGGTTCGACGGCGCGCAGCGCGGTGACGAAGTCGGCCAGGTCGTAGGCGAGTTGGACCGGATTGGAGACCGACCCCGGGGCCGGGTTGGTGCCGTCCAGCCAGCGCAGCACCGACCAGTCCCAGGGATAGCCGACGGTCGGCCGGCCGTCGCCGACCGGCGCCGGGACGGGCACCGGCAGCCGCCGGGCGAGGCGGGGGAGCCAGTACCGTTCGCGGCGGAGGTTCCCGGCGGCCCAGGCGGCCCGGGGGAGGCGGACGGCGAGTTCGGGCCCGAGCCGGAACATCGCGTTGTCCGTGGCGGTGGACCCGGCCTCGGCCAGCGGCAGGCCCCTCCACTGCGGGAACTGGGCGGCGATCAGCCGCCGCACCAGGCCGGTGTCGATGAGGGGTTCGTCGTCGTGCAGACGGTCGTGCAGGGGATCGTGCAGCGGGCTGTAGCGGTGGTCGTCGTCGTGCATGTGGTCGGGCGTCCGAGCGGCTGCGCACATGCCCGGCACTGTACGCCGCGACGGGCCCCGCGCTCAGGCGGATTTCGAACACTAGGGTGAGAACATGAGTATTTCGGGGAGGCGTTGGGTTTCGCGGGGGGCGCTCGGGATCGCGGCGGCGCTGGCGGGAGCCGCCGTGCTCGGCCGGGCGAACCGGGCCTCCGGCGGGCTGCTGGTGCTGCGCGAATGGCTGGACCACCCGGCGCTGTTCGGCACGCTGGTGCTCGCGCTGCTGTTCGTCGGCGTCCTGGCGTCGAACTGGAGGCCGTGGGCCAGGTTCGCCGTCGACGGTGTCATCGGCCTCATGCTGCTGGGTGCCGTACTCCTCTGGGTGTTCCTCGGGCCGCTGCTGACCGGCGGCGACGAGCGGACGATCCGCTCCGAGGCCGCGCCGGAGCGGTCGGACCGCCGCCTGGTGGTCGAGGAGGGGTACGCGCTGATCGACCCGTACTGGATCGTCTCGGTGGACGAGGGCTCCGGCCCGGGAACGCGCCGTTGGCACCTCGCGTACGTCAACGGCGACTGGCAGGGCATGCCCGAGGTCGGCTGGGACGGCCCGGACCGGATCAGGCTGGTGAAGGAGAAGGAGACCGTGCTGATCGGGCTCGGCCCGGACGGCGCTCCGGACCGCACCGTCGACGACGGCTACTGAGCGCGGCCGCGGGCGGCTCCGCCACGCCCGGGGTGCCGGGGCGGGGCGGGGGTGTCGGGGGTTGCTGCGAGAATGCCGGGGTACGGACAGCAACTCTGAAGAAGGTGACCGGCTTCGTGACCACGCCAGTCGAACAGGCGGCCCAGCGGGCCCAGCAGGCGATCGAGCGGAAGATCGCCGAGGAACTGGGCGTCCGCGAGGGGCAGGTGAAGTCGGCGGTCGAGCTGCTGGACGGCGGCGCGACGGTGCCGTTCGTGGCCCGCTACCGCAAGGAGGTCACCGGCTCGCTGGACGACGCGCAGCTGCGCACCCTGGAGGAGCGGCTGCGCTACCTGCGGGAGCTGGAGGAGCGGCGCGCCGCCGTCCTGGAGTCGATCGAGGCGCAGGGCAAGCTGGACGACGCGCTGCGCGCGCGGATCCTGGCCGCCGACTCCAAGGCGCGGCTGGAGGACATCTACCTGCCGTTCAAGCCGAAGCGGCGCACCAAGGCGCAGATCGCCCGTGAGGCCGGCCTGGAACCGCTGGCCGACACCCTGCTCGCCGACCCCACGCAGGACCCGGCCGCGCTGGCGGCGGGCTACCTGAACGAGGCGGTGGCCGACGCGCCGGCCGCGCTGGAGGGCGCGCGGGCGATCCTGGTCGAGCGGTTCGGCGAGGACGCCGACCTGATCGGCTCGCTGCGCGAGCGGATGTGGACGCGCGGGCGGATGGTCGCCACCGTCCGCGAGGGCAAGGAGCAGGAGGGCGCGAAGTTCGCCGACTACTTCGACTTCTCCGAGCCGTACACCAAGCTCCCCTCGCACCGCATCCTGGCGATGCTGCGCGGCGAGAAGGAGGAGGTGCTGGACCTCGACCTGTCCCCGTACGACGGCGAGGAGGCCGGCGACCTGCCCGGCGCCAACGACTACGAGCAGCGGATCTCCGCCCGCTTCGGCATCGCCGACCACGGCCGCCCGGCCGACAAGTGGCTGGGCGACACCGTCCGCTGGGCCTGGCGCACCCGGATCCTGGTCCGGCTCGGCATCGACCTGCGCGGCCGGCTGCGCGCGGAGGCCGAGGACGAGGCGGTGCGCGTCTTCGCCGCCAACCTGCGGGACCTGCTGCTCGCCGCCCCGGCCGGCACCCGCGCCACGATGGGCCTGGACCCGGGCTTCCGCACCGGTGTGAAGGTCGCCGTGGTGGACGCCACCGGCAAGGTGGTCGCGTACGACACGATCTACCCGCACCAGCCCGCCAACAAGTGGGACGCGGCGCTGGCGACCCTGGCGGCGCTGGCGAAGAAGCACGACGTCGACCTGGTGGCGATCGGCAACGGCACCGCCTCCCGGGAGACCGACAAGCTCGCCGAGGACCTCATCAAGCGCCACCCGGAGCTGAAGCTCACCAAGGCGATGGTCAGCGAGGCCGGCGCCTCGGTCTACTCGGCGTCCGCCTTCGCCTCGCAGGAGCTGCCGGAGCTCGACGTGTCGATCCGCGGCGCGGTCTCGATCGCCCGCCGGCTGCAGGACCCGCTGGCCGAACTGGTCAAGATCGACCCCAAGTCGATCGGCGTCGGCCAGTACCAGCACGACCTGAGCGAGGTGAAGCTCTCCCGCTCGCTGGACGCGGTCGTCGAGGACTGCGTCAACGCCGTCGGCGTGGACGTCAACACCGCCTCCGCCCCGCTGCTCACCCGGGTCTCCGGCATCACCGGCACGCTGGCCGACAACATCGTCGCCCACCGGGACGCCAACGGCCCGTTCCGCACCCGCAAGGCGCTGAAGGACGTGTCCCGGCTCGGCCCGAAGGCCTTCGAGCAGTGCGCGGGCTTCCTGCGGATCCCCGGCGGCGACGACCCGCTGGACGCCTCCAGCGTGCACCCGGAGGCCTACCCGGTGGTGCGCCGGATCCTCGCCGCGACCGGCGGGGAGCTGCGCGAGCTGATCGGCAACAGCGGGAGGCTGCGCACCCTGCGTCCGGGCGACTTCGCCGACGACACCTTCGGCGTCCCGACCGTCACCGACATCCTCGGCGAGCTGGACAAGCCGGGCCGTGACCCGCGTCCGGCCTTCCGCACCGCGACCTTCAAGGAGGGCGTCGACAAGATCGGCGACCTGGAGGTCGGCATGGTGCTGGAGGGCGTGGTGACCAACGTGGCCGCGTTCGGCGCCTTCGTCGACGTGGGCGTCCACCAGGACGGCCTGGTGCACGTGTCGGCGCTGTCGAAGAACTTCGTCAAGGACCCGCGCGAGGTGGTCAAGCCGGGCGACATCGTGACCGTCCGGGTGACCTCGGTGGACGTGCCGCGCAAGCGGATCGGGCTCACCCTGCGCCTGGACGACGAGGTGGGGCGCGGCGGCGAGGGCGGCGGGCGCGGTGGCGACCGCCAGGCCCGTCCGCCGCGCCAGGAGCGCCGCGGCGGTCAGGGCGGCGGTCAGGGTGCTCAGGGCGGTGGGCGCGGGCAGGACCGCCGCGACCGCGGTGACCGGGGCGGCTCCGGCGGGTCGGCGCCGCTGGGCAACAGCGCCATGGCGGACGCGCTGCGCCGGGCCGGGCTGGCCGGCGGCGGCGCCTCGGAGGACCGCCGCTCCGGCGACCGCCGTTCCGGGCGGCGCTGAGCACCCGGCCTTCCCGCGCGGGGGCGGCGCGGCGCGCCCCACCCCACACCCCCCCCCCCCCCCCCCCCGGGGGGCCCCCCCCCCCCCGGGGGCGCCCCCCCCCCCGGCCGCGCCCCCCCCCCGCCCGTACGGGCCCGGCCACGCGGCCGGGCCCGAAGGTCACACGCACACCATTGTCACCCGAAAGTGGATCAGCCCTGACCGGCGTCGAGGATGTCGACGACGAAGACCAGCGTGGAGTTGGCCGGGATGTCGCCCTGGGCCTGGTCCTTGTAGCCGAGCGAGGCCGGGATGACGAGCTCGACCCGGCTGCCGATGGTCTGGCCCTCCAGGCCCTGGTCCCAGCCGGCGATGACCTGGCCGCCGCCGAGCGGGAAGGAGAACGCCTGGCCCTTGCTGAGCGAGGAGTCGAAGACCTTGCCGTCCTTGTACAGGGCGCCGGTGTACTGGACGAGGATCTTCTCGCCCTTCTCGACCTTACGGCCCTCGCCCTTGATGAGGACGTGGCTCTTCAGCTCGGTCGGGTCGGCGGCGCCCGGCACCGGGGTGATCTCGGCGGGCTTCTTGCCGTTGTCCTTGACCTGCGGGAAGTCCGCGGGCGGCGGGGTCACGGTGCCGCTGACCACCGCGTCGGGGGCGTTGCTGTTGCGGATGTCGATGACGAAGATCAGGTTGTCCTTCGCCCCGATGGACATGCTCGGGTTGCCCTGGGCGCCGAAGGCGGCGGCCGGCGGGGCGACGACGAGCAGCCGGGAGCCGGCCTTCTTGCCGACGACGGCCTGGTCGAGCGCCGGGATCAGCGCGTCGGTGCCGGCCTGGAAGATCTGCGGCTTGCCCTTGTCGTCGTACGACGAGGGGATGTCCTTGCCGGTGTTCCAGTCCTTGCCGGTGTAGTCGACCGAGGTCCAGGAGTTCTTCTCGACCTTGGGGCCGTTGCCCTCGGAGAGGACCTTGACGACGAAGCTGCCGTCGGCCTGCTCGGCGGGCACCTCGATGGTGGCCTTGCTGCCGAAGTCGCCGGTGACGTTGGGCAGCACCTTGGCGCTGTCCTTGATCGGCGGGACCGGCTCGGTGGTCGGCGTGGCCGGGGCGGACTTGGCGGTGTCCGGCTTGGCGGCGGCCTCGTCCGACGAGCCGTCCTTGTTCACCAGGTACAGGGTGACGGCGCTGCCGATGAGCAGGACGCCCAGGACCGTGCCGAGGATCACGCCGAGCTTGCCGACGTTGCCCGGGTTCTCGTCGTACCCGGCCTCGGAGGTGTCCTGGCGGCGCACGGTGGAGGCGAAGATCTGCGGGGCGTCCTCGGTCTTCGTCCCCGCGGTCCGCGGAGCCTCCCCGGACCCGCCCCACCCGGCCTGCTGCTTCAGGATCGCCGGGGGCACGACGATCGACTCGCCGTCGCCCGGGAGCGGGCCGCCGGGCCGCGAGTCGGCCGGGTCTCCGGCGGAGTTACCGTGCGCGGTACCGGACCCGCCCGGGCTCGACGCTTTCTCAGACATGACTCCCCATCCATCTCGCCACGAGGTCTTCGAGGTCTACGGCCGGCGTGGTGGCGCCGGGGTGCTGTCGCACTGCCCGCCCGGACCCCGGACGCCGGCGGCGCCTACCACAGTGCGAGGGCAGTATGACAGGTCAGGATGAGGGCGGGCGCTTGCCCGTGCGAGCGCCCGCCCAAGCGTACGGAATCCCCCCGGGCTCGAACCAGCCCGCGCAAGGGATCTCCACGGATCCGCCGGGCGCTACACGGCCTCCAGGATGTCCACCACGAACACCAGGGTCGAGTTCGCCGGCACGGCGCCCTGCGCCTGGTCCTTGTAGCCGAGCGCCGGCGGCACCACCAGCAGCACCCGGCTGCCGACGTTCTGGCCGACCAGGCCCTTGTCCCAGCCCTCGATGACGCTGCCGGTGCCGATCTGCAGCGCCTGGGCGCCGCCGTGGGTCCAGGAGGAGTCGAACTGCTGGCCGTCGCTCCACAGCACCCCGGTGTACTGCACGACCAGGGTCTGCCCGGACTTGACCTGCTTGCCCTCACCCTTGATCAGCACGGCCTGCTGGAGGTCGGTCGGCGGCGCCTGACCGGCCGGCACGGTGATGGTGACGGGGGCCTTGCCGTTGTCCTTGACCTGCGGCAGGTTCGCCGGCGGCGGCGTCATGGTGCCGGAGAGCGTGGAGTCCGGCGGCAGGCTCTCCATGATGTCGAGCACGAAGACCACGGTGTCGCCGGGGCCGACGCCGAGCTGGGTGGAGCCCTGGGTGCCGAACGCGGCGGCCGGCGGGGCGACGACCAGCAGCCGGCTGCCGACCTTCTTGCCGATCACGCTCTGGTCGAAGGCCGGCACCAGCTGGCCGCTGCCCGCCTGGTAGAGCTGCGGCTTGCCGCCGGAGTCGTAGGAACTCGGCAGGTCCTTGCCGGTGGTCCAGTCCTTGGCGGTGTAGTTCACCGTCACCCAGTCGCCCTTGTTGACCGCGGAGCGGTCGCCCTCGCTGACGGTGTTCACCACGAACTGCCCGCTGGGCTGCTGGCCCTCGGGGATGGTGATGGTGGCCTTGCTCCCGAAGCCCCCGCCGGACAGCGTCGGCATCGGCGAGGCCTCGTTCACCGGGGTGGGCACGGTGGGCGCGGCGGTCGGCGACGCCGTGGGCGTGGCCTGGCCGGCAGGCTTGGTGGAGCTGCTGCAGGCCACCGCCAGCAGCAGGGGCAGGGTGAGAAGCAACCCGGCGGTGCGGCGCACGGCGTTCCTAACTGTCGGTCAAAGTCGGCTCTCCGGACTCCGGCTCCGGACTCGACGGACAGCGTATGCGCAGACGGCGTCCGGTCCCGGTAGACACCACCGGGACCGGACGCCACGAAGATCACACCGCCGGAGGGGACGGCCCGCGGGCCGTTCCCCGCCGACGCCGGGTCACATGCCGGCGATGAGCTTCTCCACCCGCTCGTCCACGGACCGGAACGGGTCCTTGCAGAGCACGGTGCGCTGCGCCTGGTCGTTCAGCTTGAGGTGCACCCAGTCGACGGTGAAGTCGCGGCGCTGCTCCTGCGCCCGGCGGATGAAGTCGCCGCGCAGCCGGGCCCGGGTGGTCTGCGGCGGGATCGACTTGGCCTCGAAGGTCTTGAGGTCGGTGGTCACCCGCTGCGCCTGGTTCTTCGCCTGGAGCAGGTAGAACAGGCCGCGGCGGCGGTGGATGTCGTGGTAGGCGAGGTCGATCTGGGCGACCCGCGGGTTGCTCATGCTCATCTGGTGCTTCTCGCGGTAGCGCTCGATGAGCTTGTACTTCATGATCCAGTCGATCTCGGTGGCGACCCCGTCGAGGCGCTCGGTCTTGACCGCCTCCAGGGTGCGGCCCCACAGGTCGAGGACGCGCGCGACGGTGCCGGTGTTGATGCCCTTGCGGTCGGCGAACTCCAGCGCCTTGGTGTAGTACTCCTCCTGAATGTCGAGCGCGCTGGCCTCCCGGCCGTTGGCGAGCCGGACCTGGTGGGTGCCGGTGAGGTCGTGGCTGACCTCGCGGATGGCCCGGATCGGGTTCTCCAGGGTGAGGTCGCGCATCACCACGCCGGCCTCGATGAGCCGCAGCACCAGGTCGGTGGAGCCCACCTTGAGCAGGGTGGTGGTCTCCGACATGTTGGAGTCGCCCACGATGACGTGCAGCCGGCGGTAGCGCTCGGCGTCGGCGTGCGGCTCGTCGCGGGTGTTGATGATCGGCCGGGAGCGGGTGGTCGCCGAGCTGACGCCCTCCCAGATGTGCTCGGCGCGCTGGCTGACGCAGTAGACCGCGCCGCGCGGGGTCTGCAGCACCTTGCCGGCGCCGCAGATCAGCTGCCGGGTCACCAGGAACGGGATGAGCACGTCGGCCAGCCGGGAGAACTCGCCGTGCCGGGCCACCAGGTAGTTCTCGTGGCAGCCGTAGGAGTTGCCGGCGGAGTCGGTGTTGTTCTTGAAGAGGTAGACGTCCCCGGCGATGCCCTCCTCGTGCAGCCGCCGCTCGGCGTCGACCAGCAGGCCTTCGAGGATGCGTTCGCCCGCCTTGTCGTGCGTCACCAGCTCGACGACGTCGTCGCACTCGGGGGTGGCGTACTCGGGGTGGGAACCGACGTCGAGGTACAGGCGGGCACCGTTGCGCAGGAACACGTTGCTGCTGCGGCCCCAGGAGACTACGCGGCGGAAGAGGTACCGGGCGACCTCGTCCGGGGACAGCCTGCGCTGCCCGCGGAACGTACAGGTGACGCCGTACTCGTTCTCCAGCCCGAAAATTCGGCGGTCCATGGGCCATCCATTCTCTGATGGGAGCTGTCCGAAACCGCCTCCGCGAAAGCCCGTCCGGGCCGCCGCAGGGGCACCGGGGTCCCGTGCCGCCGCCGGTGACGGCCGCGGCACGGGACCCCGTGGGCACTACTGGTCGGAGTCGCCCGGCGGGGTGGCCGCCGGCTTCTCCGTGCCGTCCGGCTCCGCCGAGCCGGCCGGGCCGTCCGTGTCGTCCGTCTCCGCGGACTGGTCGCCGTCGAGCAGCCGGGCGAGCTGGCCGCCCAGGATCCGCTTGAACTTGCGCTGCTGGAAGCGCTGGCGGTCCAGGACCGCCACCTCCAGCTGGTCGGGGGTGAGGACGCGCGGGCTGCCGCCGTTGGGGTCGCGGGCGAGCGAGTCCACGGCGACCTTGACCGCCTCGGTCAGCGAGAAGCCGCTGCGGTGCCGCTGGCCGAGGTAGTTGCCGATCGAGTCGGCGTTGCCGCCGACCACGACGTAGTTCTTCTCGTCGACGACCGAGCCGTCCGGGGTGAGCCGGTAGATCTGGTCGTCGTCGCCGGTGCGGCCGACCTCGGCGACGATCAGCTCGACCTCGTAGGGCTTCTCGCCGACCGAGGAGAAGATGGTGCCGAGCGTCTGTGCGTAGACGTTGGCCAGGCCCCGGGCGGTGACGTCGGCCCGGTCGTAGGTGTAGCCGCGCAGGTCGGCGTAGCGCACGCCGCCGATCCGCAGGTTCTCGAACTCGTTGTACCGGCCGACCGCCGCGAAGGCGATCTTGTCGTAGATCTCGGACACCTTGTGGAGCGCCCGGGAGGTGTTCTCGGCGACGAAGACGATGCCGTCGGCGTACGTGAGCACGACCACGCTGCGACCGCGCGCGATGCCCTTGCGGGCGTACTCCGCGCGGTCCGCCATGGCCTGCTGGGGGGAGACGTAGAACGGTGTCGACACCGGCGGTCGTCCCTTCCTTCCTCAGTTGATGGCTAGAGCAGCGGGGCCTGCGGCCCGTTGGGGTGGGCCAGGCGCTGGTCGGTGATGGAGACGGCGATCTCGGCGACCTCGGCCTCGGTGAGCCGGCGGAAGCCGTCCTCGGTGATCAGCGAGACGATCGGGAAGATCTTGCGGGCGAGGTCGGGGCCGCCGGTGGCGGAGTCGTCGTCGGCCGCGTCGTAGAGCGCCTGGACGACCATGGTGGAGGCCTGCTCGGCGGTCAGGTCGTCGCGGTGCAGCTTCTTCATCGAGCCCCGGGCGAAGACCGAGCCGGAGCCGGTGGCGGCGAAGCCGCGCTCCTCGGAGCGGCCGCCGGTGACGTCGTAGGTGAAGATCCGGCCGCGGCCGAGGTCGACGTCGTAGCCGGCGAACATCGGGACCACGGCGAGGCCCTGCATCGCCATGCCGAGGTTGCCCCGGATCATGGTGGTGAGCCGGTTGGCCTTGCCCTCCAGGGAGAGCACGGTGCCCTCGATCTTCTCGTAGTGCTCCAGCTCCAGCTGGAACATCCGGACCATCTCGATGGCGAGGCCGGCGGTGCCGGCGACGCCGACCGCGCTGTACTCGTCCGCCGGGAAGACCTTCTCCATGTCCCGCTGGGCGATCACGTTGCCCATGGTCGCGCGGCGGTCGCCGGCGAGGACCACGCCGCCGTCGAAGACCGCGGCCACGATGGTCGTGCCGTGCGGGGCCTCGATGACGCCCTCCGGCAGGCTGCGCCGGCCGGGGATCAGCTCGGGCCGGTGGGCCTCCAGGAAGTCGAGGAACGACGAGGACCCCGGGGTCAGGAAGGCAGCCGGTAGACGCCCGGTGCCACGAGTGTTGGCTTCCACACGATTCCTTCCAGGTAGCTTGAAGCGCGCACTGCCCGCACCCTACCGGCCGGACGATCACTGTCCAGCACGGCGGAGGGCCGGACCGGACGGACGGACGGCTCGCGCCGCCCGCCCGCCGTCGTCGGTCACAACCTCGGATTCCCGAAAAGCCGCGGGGCGGCCGCCCGGAATCCGCCCGGGATTACTGCCCGCCCTTTTGCACGAACTGCCGCACGAAATCCTCGGCGTTCGATTCCAGGACCTCGTCGATTTCGTCCAGAACCGCGTCGACGTCGTCGCTCAGCTTTTCCTGGCGCTCCTTGAGGTCGTCCGAATTCTGCGCTTCCGCGGCCTGCTCCTCGACCTCCTCGGAGGAGCGGTTCGCCCGCTGCTGGCCGCCGTCGGTGTCCTTGCTCGCCATTTACCTCACCCCGCTCGATCGTCTGGCACGGTTTGGTCGTTGCTTGCTGCATCGACCCTATACACAAGGTGCGACAACCCGCTTCCGGTTTGCCGGTGGCGCTTCCTGTCCAACACCCGCCGTCCCCCCGGATGATTCCCATTTGCCCGGCGTTCACCCGTGGTGATCGGAAAGTGACCCGGCTACCCGCCGGAGAGCACCCGGAGCAGGTCCTCCGCCGTGCGGCAGCGGTCCAGCAGCTCCTTGACGTGGTTGCGGGTGCCCCGCAGCGGCTCCAGGGTGGGCACCCGCTGGAGGGAGTCCCGGCCCGGCAGGTCGAAGATGACCGAGTCCCAGGAGGCCGCCGCGACGTGCTCCGCGTACTGCTCCAGGCAGCGGCCGCGGAAGTACGCCCGGGTGTCCTCCGGGGGCTTGGTGACGGCCCTGGTGACCTCCTCCTCGGTCACCAGCCGGTCGAACCGGCCACGGGCCACCAGGCGGTTGTAGAGGCCCTTCTCGGGCCGTACGTCGCTGTACTGGAGGTCGACCAGCTGGAGCCGCGGATTGTCCCACTCCAGGGCGTCCCGGCTGCGGTAGCCCTCCAGGATCTCCCGCTTGGCGATCCAGTCCAGCTGGCGGGAGAGCGACATCGGGTCGCGCTCCAGCCGGCCCAGCACGTCCTCCCAGCGGGCCAGCACGTCCACGGTCTGCTCGTCGGCGTCGGTGCCGAAGCGGTCCTCGACGTACTTGCGGGCCAGCTCGCAGTACTCCAGCTGGAGCTGGACGGCGGTGAGCCGGCGCCCGCTGCGCAGGGTGACCAGGTGCTTCAGCGTGGGGTCGTGCGAGATCCGGTGCAGGGTGCGCACCGGCTGGTCGACGGCCAGGTCGGAGGTGATGAAGGCGTCCTCGATCATGGCGAGGACCAGCGAGGTGGTGCCGAGCTTGAGGTAGGTGGAGATCTCGGAGAGGTTGGCGTCGCCGATGATCACGTGCAGCCGGCGGTACTTCTCGGCGTCGGCGTGCGGTTCGTCCCGGGTGTTGATGATCGGCCGCTTGAGGGTGGTCTCCAGGCCGACCTCGACCTCGAAGAAGTCGGCGCGCTGGCTGATCTGGAAGCCGTGGGCGGAGCCGTCCTGCCCGATGCCGACCCGGCCGGAGCCGGTGACCACCTGGCGCGAGACGAAGAACGGGGTGAGGTGGCGGACGATGTCGGCGAACGGGGTCGCCCGCTTCATCAGGTAGTTCTCGTGGGTGCCGTAGGAGGCGCCCTTGTTGTCGGTGTTGTTCTTGTACAGGTGGATGTTCTGCCCGTTGGGCAGCTCCAGCGCGCGCTGTGCGGCCGCCGCCATGATCCGTTCGCCGGCCTTGTCCCAGAGCACGGCGTCGCGCGGGTTGGTCACCTCGGGCGAGCTGTACTCCGGGTGCGCGTGGTCCACGTAGAACCGCGCGCCGTTGGTGAGGATGACGTTGGCGAGGCCGATGTCCTCGTCGGTCAGCTGGCTGGCGTCGGCGACGTCCCGTGCGAGGTCGAAGCCCCGGGCGTCGCGCAGCGGATTCTCCTCCTCGAAGTCCCAGCGGGCCCGCCGTGCCCGGTGCATCGCCGCCGCGTACGCGTTGACGATCTGGGACGAGGTGAGCATGGCGTTGGCGTTGGGGTGCCCGGGCACGGAGATCCCGTACTCGGTCTCGATGCCCATCACGCGCCGTACGGTCATGCGGCCCTCCTTGCCCGGTGTGCCGCCCCCGGCGGGCGGTCCACGCTGACGTACCGCTGAACAGCACCGACGCCGGCCGTCTGCCCGCGAACGGTGGGTCGAGCCTAGAACGCGGTGCCGACCGGCGGGCCCCGAGACGCGCCGTCCGGCTGCGGGGCCGCGAGGCGCCACAGCCGGACGGGGTGCGTGCGTTCCGGGGGACCCGGAGCGGGTCGGCTACAGGTACTGCCCGGTGTTGGCGACAGTGTCGATGGAGCGGCCGGACTCGGCGCCTTGCTTCCCCGTGACGAGGGTGCGGATGAACACGATCCGCTCGCCCTTCTTGCCGGAGATCCGGGCCCAGTCGTCCGGGTTGGTGGTGTTCGGCAGGTCCTCGTTCTCCTTGAACTCGTCCACGCAGGCGTTGAGCAGGTGGGAGACCCGCAGACCGCGCTGGCCGTGGTCGAGGTAGTCCTTGATGGCCATCTTCTTGGCCCGGTCGACGATGTTCTGGATCATCGCGCCGGAGTTGAAGTCCTTGAAGTACAGGACCTCCTTGTCACCGTTGGCGTAGGTGACCTCCAGGAAGCGGTTCTCCTCCGTCTCGGAGTACATCCGCTCCACCACCGACTGGATCATCGCGGCCACCGTGGCCTCGACGGAGCCGTCGTGCTCCTTGACGTCGTCCGGGTGGAAGGGCAGCGAGTCCTTGAGGTACTTGGAGAAGATGTCCTTGGCCGCCTCGGCGTCCGGGCGCTCGATCTTGATCTTGACGTCCAGACGGCCCGGCCGCAGGATCGCCGGGTCGATCATGTCCTCGCGGTTCGAGGCGCCGATGACGATGACGTTCTCCAGGCCCTCCACGCCGTCGATCTCGGCGAGCAGCTGGGGGACGATGGTGTTCTCGACGTCCGAGCTGACGCCCGAGCCGCGGGTGCGGAAGAGCGACTCCATCTCGTCGAAGAAGACGATGACGGGGGTGCCCTCGCCGGCCTTCTCCCGGGCCCGCTGGAAGACCAGGCGGATCTGCCGCTCGGTCTCGCCGACGTACTTGTTGAGCAGCTCGGGGCCCTTGATGTTGAGGAAGTAGCTCTTCCCCTGGGGCCGGCCGGTGACCTCGGCGACCTTCTTGGCCAGCGAGTTCGCCACGGCCTTGGCGATCAGCGTCTTGCCGCAGCCGGGCGGGCCGTAGAGCAGCACGCCCTTGGGCGGGCGCAGCTCGTACTCCTTGAAGAGCTCGGCGTGCAGGTAGGGCAGCTCGACCGCGTCGCGGATGAGCTCGATCTGGTTGGCGAGGCCGCCGATCTGGCGGTAGTCGATGTCCGGGACCTCCTCGAGGACCAGCTCCTCGACCTCGGCCTTCGGCACGACCTCGTACACGTAGCCGGAACGCGGTTCCAGCAGCAGGGCGTCCCCCGCCCGGAGGGTGGCCTCGCGCAGCGGTTCGGCGAGTCGGACCACCCGCTCCTCGTCGGTGTGGCCGATGACCAGGGCACGCTCGCCGTCCTCCAGGACCTCCTTGAGGGTGACGAGGTCGCCGATGCGCTCGAAGGCCATCGCGTCCACGATGTTGAGGGCCTCGTTGAGCATGACTTCCTGGCCGCGGCGCAGCTCGTCGAGGGCGACGTTGGGGCTGACGTTCACGCGGAGCTTGCGGCCGCCGGTGAAGATGTCGGCGGTGCCGTCCTCGTTGGAGCTGAGGAAGACGCCGAATCCCGCCGGGGGCTGTGCCAGCCGGTCCACTTCCTCCTTGAGGGCCACGATCTGGTCGCGGGCCTCACGCAGGGTGGAGGCGAGCCGTTCGTTCTGGGCGGTCACGCCGGCCAGGTTGGTCTGGAGCTCGACGATCCGCTCTTCGAGGATTCTCGAATTGCGCGGCGAGTCGGCGAGCTTGCGGCGCAGCACGGCGATTTCCTGCTCAAGGTACGAGACCTGAGCGGCCTCGTCGGAACCACGAGCGGGCCTGCCGGTGCTGCGGTTGTAGTCGTCATCGTGGGCTGCCACGGTCCTCACCTCCTCCGGGGAGCTGGACGCTTCCAGACCCTACCTGGGACCAGGGGTCCGTAAACCCCTAGATCAAGAAAGATGGAACGGGCGTGTCCGATCTTCGCCCTCGCGTGCTTCCCCTCTGCTAGGGGGATACCCACCGCGCACGGGCCAAAGCGGGCCAGATGTATCGTCGATCGAGTCGATATCCGATCGCGACCGACGCACGGGGTCCGATCGTTGTACGAATGGCGGGAATGCCCCAGGACGGGGCGTCTCGGGACAGAAACGGCGGACAATCATCATGTCGGTGAGCGAGTCGACGACGGCGGCCGAGCCGCTGGAGGTGTGGATCGACCAGGATCTGTGCACCGGCGACGGCATCTGCGCGCAGTACGCGCCCGAGGTGTTCGAGCTGGACATCGACGGCCTCGCCTATGTGAAGGGCGAGGACGACGAGTTGCGCCAGCAGCCGGGCGAGACGGTGCCGGTGCCGCTGACGCTGCTTCAGGACGTGGTGGACTCGGTGAAGGACTGCCCCGGCGACTGCATCCACGTGCGCCGGGCCTCCGACCGCGTCGAGGTCTACGGGCCTGACGCCGAGTAACAACCCGGCGAGCGGGCGCGGCCCCGCCCCGAGCCGAAGGGCGCGCCGGTGCCGCGCGGGCGAGTTACGTGAGGCTGAGCGGGGCGGCGGTCTGGGAGCGTTCCCAGCCGCCGCCCTTGCGCGTCCAGGTGAGGTCGACCGAGATGTCGGGGGCGAACCGCGGCACGTCGTCGCCGGAGTAGCCCTGCGCGTGGGCGGTGACGGTGCCGTCGGAGCGCAGCGCGAGGCGGCTGACGGTGAGGCCCTCCCGCTCGGAGAGCAGGGTGGCCAGCACGGCGGGACGCCCGCCGGCGCCGTCGCCGAGCAGGTAGACGGCGTCCGGCGGGGTGCCGTTCTCGGCGGCGCAGTGCGCGGCGACGACGGTGCCGGGGCGCCCGTCGCCGAGGTCGGCGGCGAAGTGGGCCGCCACGGTCACCGGGAACGGTCCGCAGTCGAGCGGGAGTTCGGCCCGGGCCGGGTCGGGGGCGGCGGCCGCGGGCAGGGCCCTGGGGGTGGGCCGGGCGGGCCCGGGGGCGCCACTGGCGGGGCCCGCGGCGAGCGCGGCGGCCACCACGGCGGCGCAGCCGGCCACCGTCACGGCCCAGTGCCAGGGGGCGGTGCGCCCGTGCCGGGGGCCGGTGCGGCCCGTGGCGGTCTGCTGTCCAGCCGTCGTCCCGACCGCGGTCTCCACCAGGCGTCCCCTCCGAGGTCTGCGTGAGCGAGCATCGTCCCACACCGGGGCGGCCTCGCGGTGCCCCGGGTGCGGGAACGCGGGAGGGGTGGTACGGCGGCGCCGTACCACCCCTCCGGGAGGTGTCTCAGTCGAGGCCGGCCTGGTCGGCGGCCTCGGCGCGGGCGGCGGCCCGGGCGGCCGCGCGCTCCTGCAGGGACGGCTCGGGGGCCCCGTTGTCGTAGTCCTCGCCGTAGGCGCCCTTGGCCGGACGGCGGCGGCGCAGCGGCGGCTCGACGCCGTCGGCGAGCCGCCGGGCGGTGAGCAGGAAGCCGGTGTGGCCGATCATCCGGTGGTCCGGGCGGACGGCCAGGCCCTCCAGGTGCCAGGTGCGGACCATGGTCTCCCAGGCCTGCGGCTCGGTGAAGGTGCCGTGCTCGCGCAGCGCCTCGACGGTCCTGGACATCTGCGTGGTGGTGGCCACGTAGCAGCAGATGAGGCCGCCGGGGACGAGCGCCTTGGAGGCGACGTCCAGGCACTCCCAGGGGGCCAGCATGTCGAGGATGACGCGGTCGACGTCGGCCTCGACCAGGTTGTCCTGGAGGTCGCCGACGGTGAGCTTCCACGCCGGGTGCGGCCCGCCGAAGTAGCGCTCGACGTTGCCCTTGGCGATGTCGGCGAAGTCCTGGCGGCGCTCGTAGGAGGCGAGCATGCCGGTGTCGCCGACGGCGCGCAGCAGGTAGGTGGAGAGCGCGCCGGAGCCCACGCCGGCCTCGACCACGCGGGCGCCGGCGAAGATGTCGGCCATGGCCAGGATCTGCCCCGCGTCCTTGGGGTAGATCACGGCCGCGCCGCGCGGCATGGACAGGACGTAGTCGGGGAGCAGGGGGCGCAGCGCGAGGTACGGGACGTTCCCCGTGGTGCGCACGACCGTGCCCTCGGGAGCGCCGATCAGCTCGTCGTGCGGGAACGCACCCTTGTGGGTGTGGAACTGGTTCCCGGCCTGGAGCGTGAACGTGTAGTGGCGGCCCTTGGGGTCGGTCAGCTGGACCTGGTCCCCGACCTGGAAGGGCCCGCGTCGGCGGGTGGCACCGGTCGGTTCGGACATGCGGACAATCCTAAGGGAAGCCGACCGTCCGGCTGACCAGGTGACCGGGTGACCGGCTCAGCGGCCGGTGACGGCGGCGGTCAGCCGCTGTTCGATGTCGGTGAGCGCGGCGACCCCGTAGGTGCGCCCGTCCTCCTCGACGACCAGGTACTCGCCGGCGGGGGTGGCCCGCACCGCGCGCAGCAGGTCCTCGCCGGCCAGGTCGGCGGAGAGCCGCAGCCCCGGTTCGAGGTCGCGGGCGAGCGGGCCGACGGCGACCCAGGGGCGGCGGTGCTCGGGGATGCCGCGCACGGCGGCCTCGCGGAGGATGGCGATCGGTTCGCCGCGGCCGTCCACCACGACGACGGCGCCGGCCTGCGCCTCGTGGGCGCGCCGCATGGCCTCGCCGAGCGGGGTGTCGGCGGTGACCTCGACGGCCCGGCGGGCGAGGTCGCGCAGCCGCAGGCCGGGCAGGACCTCCTTGAGGCGGGCGTTGCGCAGCGCTCCGGTGGCGCCGTTCCAGATGATCGCGGCGAGCACGGCGGCGAGGACGGCGTCGACCAGGGTGTCGGTGCGGCTGCGGTCGAGCTCGCGGGCGGAGCTGATCAGCGGCAGGCCGACGAGGACGGCAATGGCGAGCGCGCGGCCGGCCCAGGCGGCGGCGACGGTGCCGGCCATCGGTCGGCCGGTGACGGCCCAGACCACGGCGCGCAGCATCCGGCCGCCGTCCAGCGGCAGGCCGGGCAGCAGGTTGAAGGCCGCGACGACGAGGTTGGAGACCATCAGGCCGGTCAGCAGGACGCCGGGGACGGTGGAGACCTCGACGGCCTGCAGGGCGAGGTAGAAGACGCCGCCGAGGACCAGGGAGAGCAGCGGGCCGACGAAGGCCAGCCAGAACTCGCGCCAGGGGCGTTCGGCCTCGTTCTCGATCTCCGAGACGCCGCCGAAGAACTGCAGCTGGATGCGGCGGACGCCGAGCTTGTAGCGCAGCGCGACGACGGTGTGGGCGAGTTCGTGGACCAGCACCGAGCCGTAGAAGGCGACGGCGAAGGAGAACGCGACCAGGTAGCGGGCGCCGCCGAGGTCGGGCAGCACCCGGTCGAGCTGGCCGCCGAAGACCCAGGTGATCAGGGCCGCGATGATGAACCAGGACGGTGTGACGTAGATCGGCACGCCGAAGGGGCGGCCCATCAGGATGCCGCCGCGGGGTTCCGACTCGCGGGGCGGCGGGGTCCCCGGCCGGGTGTTGCCGCCCTGCGGTGGCTGGTCGGAGGTCTGCTGCCCCCTGGAGTCGCTCACCGTGTTCCCTTCGTCCGTCGCCCCCGCAGCGCGCCGCGCGCCGGTGCGCCCACGCTACGTGATCGGGGCGGCCGCCCGGCGCTCGCCCCTCGCCTTCCCCTTCGTTCATACCCCGTGGCGGCCGCGATGCGGCAGCACCGTGGCAGCGGGATGACAGCGCGGGGCAATAGGGTCTGGGATATGCAGCAGACCGAGACCAGCAGTCCCGCCGCGGCCCCGCCCCGTCCGGCGGCGGCCCCGACCGGGCTGTCCCCGTCGCGCGCCGGCGACTTCCTCACCTGCCCGCTGTTGTACCGGCTGCGGGTGATCGACCGGCTGCCCGAGCCGCCGAGCGCGGCGGCGACCCGGGGCACCCTGGTGCACGCGGTGCTGGAGCGGCTGTTCGACTCGCCGGCGGCCGACCGGACGCCGGAGCGGGCGCTGGGGCTGCTGCGCCCGCAGTGGGAGCGGCTGCTGGGCGAGCGCCCGGAGCTGGCCGGGCTGTTCCCGGAGGACCCGGACGGCGCCGCGCTGGCCCGCTGGCTGGCGGACGCGGAGAAGCTGCTCTCCCAGTGGTTCCGGCTGGAGGACCCGACCCGGCTGCACCCGGTGGAGCGCGAGCTCTACGTGGAGACGGCGCTGGATTCGGGGCTGCTGCTGCGCGGCTACATCGACCGGGTGGACGTCGCCCCGACCGGCGAGGTCCGGCTGGTGGACTACAAGACCGGCCGGGCGCCCTCGCGGGACTTCGAGGGCAAGGCGATGTTCCAGATGAAGTTCTACGCACTGGTGGTCTGGCGCTGGAAGGGCGTGATCCCCAAGCGGCTGCAGCTGGTCTACCTGGGCGGCGGCGGGGACGTGGTCAGCTACGACCCGGACGAGGCGGACCTGCTGGCGGTGGAGCGCAAGCTGCTGGCGCTGTGGGAGCGGATCGGCCGGGCGGTGGCGACCGGCGACTTCCCGGCGACCCGCAACCGGCTCTGCGACTGGTGCGACCACCGGGCCAGCTGTCCGGAGTTCGGCGGCACGCCCCCGCCGTACCCGCTGCCGCTGGCGCGTACGTCCGACGAGGGCGATCCCACGGGGGATCCCATGAACAAGGAGTCCTAGGTGACGATCCGAGTGCTGCTGGTCGACGACCAGCCGCTGCTGCGCACCGGTTTCCGGATGATCCTGGAGGCCGAGTCCGACCTGGTGGTGGTCGGCGAGGCCGGCGACGGCCAGCAGGCGCTGGACCAGGTGCGGGCGCTGCAGCCCGACGTGGTGCTGATGGACATCCGGATGCCGCGGATGGACGGTGTCGAGGCGACCCGCCGGATCGCCGGTCCGGGGCGGGACGGCCCGGCGAAGGTGCTGGTGCTGACCACCTTCGACCTGGACGAGTACGTGGTGGAGGCGCTGCGCGCGGGGGCGAGCGGCTTCCTGCTGAAGGACGTGCCGGCCGAGGAGCTGGTGCAGGCGATCCGGGTGGTGGCGGACGGCGCGGCGATGCTGGCCCCGTCGATCACCCGGCGGCTGCTGGACATGTACGCCACCAAGCTGCCCTCGGGCGACGAGACGCCTCCGCAGGCGCTGAACGCGCTGACCGAGCGGGAGCTGGAGGTGCTGAAGCTGGTGGCGCGCGGGCTGTCGAACGCGGAGATCGCGGCGGAGCTGTTCGTCAGCGAGACGACGGTGAAGACGCACGTCGGCCATGTGCTGACCAAGCTCCAGCTGCGCGACCGGGTGCAGGCGGCGGTGTACGCCTACGAGAGCGGGCTGGTGCGCCCGGGCACGCTGTAGGGCCCGGAGGGACGGCGAGCGGCCCGTCCGCTCCCCCGGCCGGTGGCCGGGTGGGGCGGGCGGGCCGCTCAGCGCCGCGGGGGCTGCGTGCCGCCGCGCTGCTACTTGCCGCTGCGGCCGATCTCCCAGAAGCGGAAGAAGCCGGTGGTGTCGACGGTGGACTCCACACCCGTGATGTTGGAGCGGGAGGTGAAGAACGCCTTGTTCTGGAACAGCGGGATGAGCGGGGCGTTGGTGGCGACGATGCCCTGGATCTGGGCGTAGGTGCCGGTCGCGGCGGCCCGGTCGGTCTGCTTGAGGGTGTCGGGCACCAGCTTCTGGCTGATCTGCGGGTCGTCCCAGCCGTGGTGGTACGAGCCGCCGTCGACGATCAGCGGGGCGACGTAGTTGTCCGGGTCCGGGTAGTCCGCGAACCAGCCGATCGTGTACAGCTGGTACTTGCCCTCGTTCCAGCCCTTCTTGTAGGTGTCCCAGTCGGGCTCCTGCTGGACGGTGATCTGGAACAGGCCGCCGGCCTCCAGCTGCTTCTTCAGCGTCTCGGCCTCGGCGGCCTCGGCGCGCGAGCGCGACCAGGTGAGGGTGAGCTTGACCGGGGTGGACACCTTGGCGGCGGTGAGGATGGCCTTGGCCTTGGTGACGTCCTGGTCGCCGTAGCGGTCGAAGAAGGCCGTGTTGTGGCCGGTGACGCCGGCCGGGACCATCGAGTACAGCGGCTGGACGGTGCGCGCGAAGACGTCGCGGGCCAGCGACTTGCGGTCGATCAGCTGGGCGGCCGCCTGGCGGACGGCGACGTTGCCGCCGGTGGCGTCCTTGGTGTTGAAGACCAGGTAGCGGGTGTCGTTGCTGTCGCCCTCGACGACGCGCAGGTCGGTCTTGCCGCCCTGCTGGTCGGAGAGGATCTGCGCGGCGGTGTTCGGCTCCAGGCTGTTGTCGGCGAGGTCGACGTCGCCGTTGTCCAGCGCGGTCTTGAGGTCGGCCGGCTTGTCGTAGTAGCGCAGGGTGAACTTCTTGTTCCGCAGCTTGGCGTCGCCGGTGTACTTGTCGTTCGGCAGCAGCACGACCTTCGCCGGGCCGCCGTTGGCCATCGCCTCGACCGATTCGATCCGGTACGGGCCGGAGCCGATCTGCTTGTCGTTGGGCAGCGCCTTGTCGGCCGGGTAGACCTCCTGGTCGACGATGGCGCCGGCCGGGCCGGCCAGCTTCGCGGGGAGGGTGGCGTCGGGCTGGCCGAGGTGGAAGACCACCTCGGTGTCGTTGGGCGCCTCGACGGACTTGATCGACGACAGCAGGCCGGCCGGGCCGTTCGGGTCGTTGATCTTCAGGGTCCGCTGGATCGAGTGGACGACGTCGGCGGCGGTGAGCGCGTGGCCGTTGGAGAACTTCAGCCCGGACTTGAGCGTGCAGTGGTACTGGGTGGCGTCACCGGCGGTGAACTCGCAGGACTGCGCGGCGTCCGGGGTGGGCGCGCTGGAGGCGGCCGGGTAGCTGAGCAGCGACTGGAAGGTGTTGCGCATCAGCAGCCAGGAGCCGGCGTCGTAGGCGATGGCCGGGTCCAGGGAGCTGGTCAGCGCGGTCGTGCCCATGGTGATCGCCTTGTCGCCGTCCCCCTTGACGGCGTCGGTGACCGAGCCGCAGCCGGCCACCGAGGCGGCGACGATTCCGGCACAGCCGAGCACGGCCAGTCGTTCAGCTGAAGTCTTCACGGGTCGCGTCCTTCTGGGGTGCGGTCCGGCTGCGATCGCGGGCACGACGGGGGGTGCCCGTCAGCGGCGGTGCCTGGGCTCGGGGGTGGAACGAACTGGAGTAGCGTGCCATATCGAACACACACCCCCGACACCCGCACAGGTGACGTTTGGGACACGGCGACGGGGCTCTGGGCTGGCCCGTCCGACGAGTTGTCAGGCAATGCCCGTTTTCTCCCGGGGCGCTCCCCCGGGCCGGGCGGCCCTGCCCGCTTACCGGTCGGTAGTGGCGCTCCGCAATGAGACGACAATCACACTCGCGAGGCCACCAGGGAGCGCAGCAGCTCCAGATCGACCTGCTCCAGCGAGGAGAGCACCAGCCGCCCCGGGGCCGGCTCGATCGGCGCCACCGAGGGCACCGCGATCACCGGGCAGCCGGCCGCCTCGGCGGCCCGCACCCCGGTCGGCGCGTCCTCCACCACCACGCAGCGGGCCGGGTCGGCACCCAGCCGGCGGGCCGCCTCCAGGTACGGGTCCGGGTGCGGCTTGGTGCGCGGCACCTCGTCCCCGGCGACCGAGAACGCGAAGTGCTCGGCGCCCAGCGAGCGGAGCACGATGTCGATGATGTGCCGGTGCGAGGCGGACACCAGCGCGGCCGGCACGCCGTGCGCGGCCAGCGTGTTGAGCAGCCGCTCGGCGCCCGGCATCAGCGGCACCCCGCCGCCGAGCAGGTCGACGAAGCGCTGGTTGATCAGCACGGTCAGGTCGGCCGGCGACAGGTCCACCCCGGTGCTGCTCAGCAGGTGGTCGATCACCCGGGTCATCGGGCCGCCGACCACGTGGGCACGGTCCTCGGCGGTCAGCTGGTAGCCCAGGTCGGCGAAGAGCGAGGCCTCCGCCTGCCACCAGAAGTCCTCGGTGTCGACCAGCGTCCCGTCCATGTCCAGCAGCACCGCCTGGAGGCCCCGGTCGTCGTCGCCGAGGAGCTGGGTGGCGGTGGAGATGGTGGTCATGGCGGGATCCTTCCGTCCGTGCCCGGATCGGCCCCGGGGATGGCACGGGCCGGCCCGCTGGTGAGCGGACCGGCCCGTTCAGGATCATCAAGGATACGCCCGGAGCGCCCGGATCGGGCGAACGTTGCGCAACCCGTGCGTTACCGGGCGTTGAAGTACTTCGCCTCCGGGTGGTGGATCACGATCGCGTCGGTGGACTGCTCCGGGTGCAGCTGGAACTCCTCGGAGAGCACCACGCCGATCCGCTCCGGCTTCAGCAGCTCGGCGATCTTGGCGCGGTCCTCCAGCTCCGGGCAGGCCCCGTAGCCCAGCGAGAACCGGGCGCCGCGGTACTTGAGCGCGAACATGTCCTTGACGTCCTGCGGGTCCTCGTCGCCGAAGCCCAGCTCGTAGCGGACCCGGGCGTGCCAGAACTCGGCCAGCGCCTCGGCCAGCTGGACGGACAGGCCGTGCAGCTCCAGGTAGTCGCGGTAGGAGTTGTCGGCGAACAGCTCGTTGGCCGCCTCGGAGATCCGGTTGCCCATGGTGACCACCTGGAGGCCGACCACGTCGCGCACCCCGGACTCCTCCGGGCGGAAGAAGTCCGCCAGGCACAGCCGCCGCCCGCGCCGCTGGCGCGGGAAGGTGAAGCGGGTCCGCTCGGTGCCGTCCTCGTGGAAGACGATCAGGTCGTCGCCCTTGGAGTTGGCCGGGAAGTAGCCGTAGACCACGGCCGCCTCCAGCCAGCCCTCGGTCTGCAGCCGGTCCAGCCACATCCGCAGCCGCGGCCGGCCCTCGGTCTCCACCAGCTCCTCGTAGGAGGGCCCCTCGCCGCTGCGGGCGGCCTTCAGCCCCCACTGGCCCTTGAACAGCGCGTCCTCGTCCAGCCAGGAGGCGTAGTCGGCGAACGGCACGCCCTTGACGATCCGCTCGCCCCAGAACGGCGGGGCCGGCACCCGGTTGTCCGCCGCCACGTCGGAGCGGATCTGGCCGAGGTTGACCTCCTCCGGCTCCTCGACCTCCACCCGGGCGTGCCGGCGCTGCTTGAGCTCCGGCAGCACCGCGCCCGGCACGCCGCGCTTGACCGCGATCAGCGCGTCCATCAGCCGCAGGCCCTCGAAGGCGTCCCGGGCGTAGCGGACCTCGCCCTCGTAGATCTCGTACAGGTCCTGCTCGACGTAGGCGCGGGTCAGCGCGGCGCCGCCGAGGATCACCGGGAACTGGGCCGCCAGCTTGCGCTGGTTCAGCTCCTCCAGGTTCTCCTTCATGATCACGGTGGACTTGACCAGCAGGCCGGACATCCCGATGACGTCCGCGTTGTGCTCCTGCGCGGCGTCCAGGATCGCCGAGACCGGCTGCTTGATGCCCAGGTTGACCACGTTGTAGCCGTTGTTGGACAGGATGATGTCGACCAGGTTCTTGCCGATGTCGTGGACGTCGCCCTTCACGGTGGCCAGCACGATGGTGCCCTTGCCCTCCGAGTCGGACTTCTCCATGTGCGGCTCCAGGTGCGCCACCGCGGTCTTCATCACCTCGGCGGACTGGAGCACGAACGGCAGCTGCATCTGGCCGGAGCCGAACAGCTCGCCGACCACCTTCATGCCGGACAGCAGGGTGTCGTTGATGATCTCCAGCGCCGGACGGGCCGTCAGCGCCTCGTCCAGGTCGGCCTCCAGGCCGGCCCGCTCGCCGTCGATGATCCGGCGCTGCAGGCGCTCGTCCAGCGGCAGCGCCGCCAGCTCCTGCGCCTTGGACGCCTTGACCGAGGCCGAGGAGACGCCCTCGAACAGCTCCAGCAGGCGCTGCAGCGGGTCGTAGCCGTCCCGGCGGCGGTCGTACACCAGGTCGAGCGCGGCCTCGCGCTGGTCCTCCGGGATCCGCGAGATCGGCAGGATCTTGGAGGCGTGCACGATCGCCGAGTCCAGGCCGGCCTCCACGCACTCGTGCAGGAAGACCGAGTTGAGGACGACCCGGGCGGCCGGGTTGAGGCCGAAGGAGATGTTGGACAGGCCCAGCGTGGTCTGCACCGCCGGGCGGCGGCGCTTCAGCTCGCGGATCGCCTCGATGGTCTCGATGCCGTCCCGGCGGGACTCCTCCTGGCCGGTGGCCAGGGTGAAGGTCAGACAGTCGACCAGGATCGAGCCCTCGTCGATGCCGTAGTCGGCGGTGAGCTCGGCGATCAGCCGCTCGGCGATCTCCACCTTCTTGTCGGCGGTGCGGGCCTGGCCCTCCTCGTCGATGGTGAGCGCGATCAGGCCGGCGCCGTGCTCGCGGGCCAGCGAGGCGATCCGCCCGAACCGCGACTCCGGGGCGTTGCCGTCCTCGTAGTTGACCGAGTTGAGCACCGCGCGGCCGCCGAGCGCCTCCAGGCCCGCCCGCAGCACCTCCGGCTCGGTGGAGTCCAGCACGATCGGCAGGGTCGAGGCGGTGGCCAGCCGGCCGGCGATCTCCTTCATGTCGGCGACGCCGTCGCGGCCGACGTAGTCCACGCACAGGTCCAGCAGGTGCGAACCGTCCCGGATCTGGTCGCGGGCGATCTCCACGCAGGCCTGCCAGTCGCCGGCCAGCATCGACTCGCGGAACTTCTTCGAGCCGTTGGCGTTGGTGCGCTCGCCGATCGCCAGGTACGAGGTGTCCTGACGGAACGGCACCGACTGGTACAGCGAGGCCGCGGACGGCTCCGGGCGCGGGTCGCGCGGGGTCACCGGACGGCCCTGCACCCGCTCGACCACCTGGCGCAGGTGCTCGGGGGTGGTGCCGCAGCAGCCGCCGACCAGCGACAGCCCGTACTCGCGGGTGAAGACGTCGTGCGCGTCGGCCAGCTCGGACGGGCTCAGCGGGTAGTGCGCGCCGTCCTTGCCCAGCACCGGCAGACCGGCGTTCGGCATGCAGGACAGGCCGATCCGGGCGTTCTTCGCCAGGTAGCGCAGGTGCTCGCTCATCTCGGCCGGGCCGGTGGCGCAGTTCAGGCCGATGTAGTCGACGCCCAGCGGCTCCAGGGCGGTCAGCGCGGCGCCGATCTCCGAGCCGAGCAGCATGGTGCCGGTGGTCTCGACGGTCACCTGGGCCAGCACCGGCAGGTCCACGCCCGCATCGGCCAGCGCCTGCTTGGAGCCGAGGATCGCGGCCTTGGTCTGCAGCAGGTCCTGGCTGGTCTCCACCAGCAGGGCGTCCGCGCCGCCGGCGATCAGACCGGCCGCGTTCTGCCGGAAGCCCTCGCGCAGCGTCTCGTAGGGGGCGTGGCCGAGGGTCGGCAGCTTGGTGCCGGGGCCGATCGAGCCGAGCACCCAGCGCGGCCGGCCGTCCACGGCGGTGTGCGCGTCGGCGGACTCGCGGGCCAGCCGGGCACCGGCCTCGGAGAGCTCGTGGATCCGCTCGGCGATCTCGTACTCGCCGAGCGCGGAGTGGTTGGCACCGAAGGTGTTGGTCTCCACGCAGTCCACGCCCACCGCGAAGTAGGCGTCGTGCACCGAGCGGACGATGTCGGGCCGGGTCAGGTTGAGGACCTCGTTGCAGCCCTCCAGGTTCTGGAAGTCCTCCAGCGTGGGGTCCTGTGCCTGGAGCATGGTTCCCATCGCTCCGTCGGCCACCACCACACGGGTGGCCAGTGCCTCGCGCAGCGCGTTCGCGCGGCTCTGCCGGGTGACGGACGGGGTGGCTGCAGTGGCCATGGGGCTTCTCCCTGGGTGCGACGGCTGTCGGCTTTGCGCACCCGCTGGATCGGGGACGCACGTGGCCAGGGTATCGGGCCCGGGGCCGGTGGCGACCACCAGTTCCGTATCCTGAACGCTCGGCCATGAGGGGGGAACGACGGCATGACCGCATTCCGGACACGACTACGAGACGGGGCGCGCCGGGCGCCGGGGTGGGCCGCGGCCCGGGCGCGGGCGCTGCGGGCCCGCTGGCGCGGCTGGTCGTGGTGGCGGAAGACGCTGGTGGTGGCGGTGACGGCGCTCGCCGTGGTCGCCCTGCCGGTCGGCTCGGCGGCCCTCGCGCTGCGCCTGCAGTACGTCGGCGATCCCTCGCCCGAGGCCCGTACCCGGGGGCGCGACGCGGTCTGGCTCGGCCACGCCTGGGTCGACGGCCGGAAGGGTGACGCCGACATCGCCGACCTCGCCCGGCGGCTGGCCGGCACGGGCGTACGGGACCTGTACGTGCACACCGGACCGCTGGAGCACGACGGCTCGCTGCCGCCCTCCGTCCACCCCCGCGCCCGCTGGTTCACCGACGCCGCCCACCGGGCGCTGCCCGGCATCCGGGTGCAGAGCTGGCTCGGCGACGAGGTGAAGCCGGAGAAGGACGCCCTCGACCTGGAGGACGTCGCCACCCGCGCGCGGGTCACCGCCTCCGCCGTCCAGGTGCTGGACCTCGGCTTCGACGGCGTGCACTTCGACATGGAGCCGATCCGGCCCGGCTCGAAGGGCTGGCTCGACCTGCTGGAGCGGGTGCGCCCGGTCACCGCCGGCCGCGGCGCCGTGCTCTCGGTGGCCGCCCCGCAGATCGACCCGCTGCCGTACCAGCACACCGTGGGCATCGCGCTCACCGGCCACGGCAAGTGGTGGGACCAGGCGTACTTCGCGGCCACCGCGCGCCGGGTCGACCAGATCGCGCTGATGACCTACGACTCCAGCATGCCGACCGAGGGGTTCTACGGCGCCTACAACGCCTACCAGACCGAACTCGCCCTGGAGGCCACCCCCGAGGACGTCGACCTGCTGATGGGCCTGCCGTTCTACTGGGAGGACAAGTGGGGCCACTGGGGCGACGCCGAGACGGTGACCGCCGGGATCCGGGGCATCCGGCTGGGCCTGGGCCGGTACGACCTGCAGCGGCAAAGCTTCGGCGTCGGCCTGTACGTGGACTTCGCCGCCACCGAGCAGAACTGGGCCGACTACCGGCGCGAGTGGGTGCGGTAGCGCTCAGGCCGGGGACATCCGGTGGGCCAGCGCGGCCAGGAAGCGGTGGACGGCGGCGCCCTCGCCGGTCACGTAGTGCGAGACGGCCCGGTACAGCGGCTGGTAGACCTCGCCGCGCTCGGTGACGGTGAGCGTGCAGCCCCCGCCGGCCCCGGTCAGCACGAACGTCCAGGTCCCGCCGTACGGCAGGTCGGGGTCGGCGATGCCGGTCACCAGGCGGTGCGGGGCCTCGCTCTCCAGCACCTCGTACACGGTGTGGCCGTGCCGCCCGTACTCGCACCAGCGGGCCAGGCCGGCCGCGGTGGCGGGCAGCCGCTCGACCCGCGACACGTCCGGGCGCCAGGCCGGGAAGAGCTCGACGTCGGTCAGCACCTCCCAGACCGCGCCGGGCGGCTGCGCCAGGTCCAGACCGCCCCCGCTGACGTGCTCCACCGGCAGCCGCCGTCCCGCGGCCAGGGCCGCCGCCACCGCCGCGGCCGCACCGGCCGCCAGCACCGCCACCGCGCCGCCCGTCCACCGCCATCCGCACATCCGCCGGCTCCTCGCAGCCTCGCCGCCCGGCCCCCGCCTCCCATCATCGCGCCGCCGCCGTGCTCCGGCACGGGGCGGACGGCGGCGGGGCCGGCGGGCGGGCGGATAACCGGTGGATCGTGGCCGTCCCCTCCCCCAGACTGTCCCGGTGGCCCGGCGGAACGGGGCTTCAAAGCCCGTAGGCTGGGCAGGTAGGGAACCATGGAGCGAGGCGTTCCATGGGTGACGAGAGGTTCGACCGTCGGCATCCGGCCCGCCGGCGCCCGGGCAGTCCCGGCCGGGCGGGGCGGAGGCGGCCGACCGGAGGGAGACGCTGGGTGATCGAGCTGGAAGATGTTCCCGAGTTGATCGACCCGGTGATGGTCTGCGCCTTCGAGGGGTGGAACGACGCGGGCGACGCCGCCTCCGCGGCCCTGGCGCATCTGGACGAGACCTGGGGCGGCAAGGTGTTCGCCGCGCTCGACGCGGAGGACTACTACGACTTCCAGGTCAACCGGCCCACCGTGTGGCTGGACGGCGGGGTGCGCCGGATCACCTGGCCGACCACCAGACTCTCGGTGATCCGGGTGACCGAGCCGAAGACCCGCGACGTCGTCCTGGTGCGCGGCATCGAGCCGAGCATGCGGTGGCGCTCGTTCTGCAACGAGCTGCTCGGCTTCGCGCACGAGCTGGGCGTCGAGCTGGTGGTGATCCTGGGCGCGCTGCTCGGCGACACCCCGCACAGCCGTCCGGTGCCGGTCAGCGGCGTCACCTCCGACCCCGAGCTGGCCCGTCGGCTGGAGCTGGAGGAGAGCCGCTACGAGGGCCCGACCGGGATCGTCGGGGTGCTGCAGGAGGCCTGCACGCACGCCGGGGTGCCGGCGGTGACGCTCTGGGCGGCGGTGCCGCACTACGTCGCGCAGCCGCCCAACCCGAAGGCCACCCTGGCGCTGATCAACAAGCTGGAGGACCTGCTGGACCTGCGCATCCCGCCGGGCGACCTCGGCGAGGACGCCCGGGCCTGGCAGCTGGGCGTGGACCAGCTGGCCGCCGAGGACAGCGAGGTCGCCGAGTACGTCCAGCAGCTGGAGGAGGCGCAGGACACCGCGGAGCTGCCGGAGGCCTCGGGCGACGCGATCGCCCGGGAGTTCGAGCGCTACCTGCGGCGCCGGGAGAACGTCGGGCCGACCGGGGAGAAGCCGGTCGCCGGGCACGCCACCGCGGAGCGGCCCGCCGATCCGGAGCCGCCGTCCGCCCGGGAGAGCCAGGACGGTGCCGAGGAGGAGTGAGTCCCCTCCCCGCACGGACGCCGAAGGGGCGCCGGGACCAGTGGTCCCGGCGCCCCTTCGGCGTACGGATCCGCTAGAGCGCCACGCCGAGCAGCGCGTCCACGGTGCGGGTGACCAGGCCGGGGGCGCCGGTGTCGGTGCCGCCCTCCGCCTGCTGCGCGGCGGCCCAGCGGTCCACGGCGGCCAGCGCGGCGGGCGCGTCGAGGTCGTCGGCGAGCGCCGCGCGGACCTCGGCGAGCAGCTGCTCGGCGGCCGGGCCGTCCGGCCGGGAGACGGCGGCGCGCCAGCGGGCGAGCCGCTCGACGGCCTCGTCCAGGGTCGCCTTGGTCCACTCCCAGTCCTCGCGGTAGTGGTGCGAGAGCAGGGCGAGGCGGATCGCGGCCGGGTCGACGCCCTCGCGGCGCAGCGCCGAGACGAAGACCAGGTTGCCGCGGGACTTGGACATCTTGTGGCCGTCCAGGCCGACCATGCCGGCGTGCACGTACGCCCGGGCGTACGGGTGCGCGCCGGTGGCGACCTGGGCGTGCGAGGCGCCCATCTCGTGGTGCGGGAAGGAGAGGTCGCTGCCGCCGCCCTGGATGTCGAAGGACATCCCGAGGAACTGCAGCGCGATGGCGACGCACTCGATGTGCCAGCCGGGGCGGCCGTGGCCGAGCTCGGTGTCCCAGGCGGGCTCGCCGGGGCGGGCCGCGAGCCAGAGCAGGGCGTCCAGCGGGTGGCGCTTGCCGGGACGCTCCGGGTCGCCGCCGCGCTCGGCGAAGAGCGGGTGCATGGCCTCGCGGGTGAGGCCGGAGACCTCGCCGAAGCGCGGGTCGGCCTCGACCGAGAAGTAGATGTCGCCGTCCAGCTCGTAGGCGGCCCCGCTCGCGAGCAGCTTCTGGACCAGCGGGACGATCCACGGGATGGACTCGACGGCGCCGATGTAGTGGGCCGGCGGGAGCAGCCGCAGCGCGGTCATGTCCTCGCGGAAGAGCGCGGTCTCGCGCTCGGCGAGGGCCACCCAGTCCTGGCCGGTCTCGACCGCGCGCTGCAGCAGCGGGTCGTCGACGTCGGTGACGTTCTGCACGTAGAGGACGTCGTGGCCGGCGTCCTTCCACACCCGCTGCACCAGGTCGAAGGCGTTGTAGGTGGCGGCGTGGCCCATGTGGGTCGCGTCGTAGGGCGTGATGCCGCAGACGTAGATCCGGGCGGTGCCGTCCTGCGGCACGACCTCCCGGATGCCTCCCGTCGCGGTGTCGTGGATTCGGAGGGGGAGCCCCTGACCAGGCAGGGCGGGAACCTCGGAGGCGGGCCAGGCATGCATGGCATTGACTTTAACCGTGAGAACATTTGAAAGCCTAACCAGTCGGCAAGATCGACTGGATTCGCTTCTTTTCGTGGCCCGGTCGGTTCCGGACCGATAGTGCCCGGCGCTTGACAGCGCCGGGCAACCGTCCCGGATCCGCCCCGCGCACGGCCTCGCGGGGCGGACCGGGCGGACGGGCCGCCCGGCCGGCCCTGCCGCCGACCGGGCGCCCGCGACCCTCTTGGCGCGCGGCCGGAGCCGCTACAACCGCCGCCAGAGGGCCGGCACGTTCGGCGGCTCCCACCCGGTGATGGCCGTGTGCCCCTGGAGGCACTGGTAGGAGGCGCCGCCATAGGTGACGCGGTCGCCCGCGTTGTAGAAGGTGCCGGCGGCCCAGGTGCCGCCGCCGGTCTGGGTCGGCGTCGGCGAGGTGGGCGTCGGCGTGGTGGGCGTGGCCGTCGGGGTCGGGGTCTGCGCCACGTTGAGCACGAAGTCGAACGTGCCCTCCTTGGCCGAGCCGACCTGGCGGACGTTCATCAGCAGCCGCGCGTCGTAGATGGTGTCGGTGCTGTTGCGCGGCTCGTTCGGGAAGTACAGCTGGGTGGTGACCACCGGCCGGTTGGGCGCCTGGAGCTTGACGTGGATGTGCCGGGTGCGGCCCGGGTAGAGGCCGGGCACGATCGTGGTGAGGCTGAACGCGCCCTGGGCGTTGGTGAACTGGTGCCCGCGGAAGGTGAAGCCGACGTTGTCGTAGTTGCCGTTCACGTCGGCCTGCCAGAAGTCCATCAGGACGTTGGCCACCGGAAGGCAGGCGCGGCCGAAGACGTAGCCGCTGACCGTGAGCCGGGTACCCGGGGTGCTGTCGGTGATGAGCGAGGTGCGCAGCGGGGAGTTGGGCTTGAAGTAGGGCCCCTCGGTCTGCTCGATGGTCGGGGCGTCGCCGTCGTGGCACTCGGGGGTGAAGTCCGGCATCTCGCCGGTCCCCACCCGGTCACGGGCCAGGGCGACGCCTCCGCCGACCAGCAGCGGCGCGGTGCCGAGCACGGCGGCGGCCCTGAGGACGGTCTTGCGGCTGATCCGGCGGTCGATCGGACCGTCCGTCCCGGTGAGGGGCTCTTCGGACGCGGGCATGCGCCGACTCCTTTGCTGTCAGTGTGGGGGATCCGGTGGTGCTGTCCGGGGGCGGCCCTTGCCATGGTGGGGGCATGACAAGGACCGGGCCGGCGGGCCGCCCGCTCGCGCCGGGCGGTCCGCCGGTGGCCAGCAGTCAACCTACGGGCCGTCCGGAGCCGCCGCGATGGACGTGATCCGGGGATCGTGGTGATTTCCTCCGACCCTCGCCCGGAACTCCCCCGGCGTCATCCCGGTCTCCCGCCGGAAGAACCGGCAGAAGTACGCCGGATCGCCGAAACCGGCCTCCCGGGAGACCTGCCGCACGGTCAGTTCGGTGCAGGCCAGCAGGCGTTTGGCCTCCAGGGTCTGCTGCTGGCGGATCAGCCGGCCCGGGGTGCGGCCGGTCGCCTGTTTGACCGTCGCCTGCAGGTGCCCCGGGGAGACGCCCAGCTCGTGCGCGCAGGAGGCGACCGAGCGCTGCACCCCGCCCGGGGTGGCGATCAGCCGGGTGAAGGCGGCCGCGAGGTCCCCGGTGCGGCCGGGGAGCGCGCCCGCGCCGCCGGGCGAACAGGCCCGCAGGGCGCGCACGACGAGGATGTGCAGGCTGGCCCGCAGCACACCCGGGTAGCCGGTCGCCCGGGCCCGGTACTCGGCCTCCATGTCCGCCAGCAGTCCGGCGATCGGCCCGGCCTGCTCCCCCAGCCGCACCGCCGGGCGGGAGGCGAGGGTGCGCAGCGCGACGAGGTCCTGGGGGTGGGACAGCAGGAAGTCCTCGTTGAACAGCACGACCTGTCCGGTGAGGTCGTCCGCGTCCGCCCAGTAGTGCACCTGGCCGGGTGCGATCACGCACAACTGCGGGGGCTGCAGCGGCCGCTGGACCAGGTCCAGGACGTGGGCGCCGCGCCCTCCGGTGAGGAAGACGATCTCGTAGAAGGAGTGCCGGTGGGGGAAGCCGGCCCGGGACAACGGGCCGATCGCGTCGAAACTGCCGATCGCGAACGGGAGCAGATGCGGCAGCGGGACCTGGAGGCGGTGCAGCGGCAGGTCCAGGTGGGGGGTGGTCCGTCGCTCGTCCATCGTCGCAGTGTGCGGCCAGGGCGGCTCACCGGTCCAGACCAATACCGGCTGAGCCGCCCCGTGGACCTTGGGATCGAGGGGTGGACCGCTGCCGGGCCTTCGGCTCGGGCCGGAGAGCCCGCCCCGAGCGGGATCGGGCGAGCGGGCGAGTCACACCGGCGGCCAGGGGATGGAGGGCCAGTCCTCGGAGGGCAGGGGGTGGGTGCCGGTGGCGAGCAGGGCGGCCACCCGGGCCCGGGTGGCGTCCAGCTCGGCGGCGGTCAGGTGCGGGGCCAGCCGCTCCCCCAGCGCGCCGTCCAGCCCGTCGGCCAGCCCGGCCAGCACCGCGGGCGCCTCGGCGGGCAGCGGCTGCCCGGCCCAGCCCCAGAGCAGGGTGCGCAGCTTGCCCTCGGTGTTGAAGGTGACGCCGTGGTCGATGCCGTAGAGGCGGCCGTCGGCGGCCGGGATCAGGTGGCCGCCCTTGCGGTCGGCGTTGTTGAGGACGGCGTCCAGCACCGCGAGCCGGCGCAGCCGCCCGTCGTCGGGGTGGACCAGCAGCGCGGTGCGCCCGTCGCCGACCTCGGCCCGGACGATCGGCAGCCAGCCGTCCTCGGGGCCGCGCGGGTCCTGGAGCGCGAGCAGCGGGGCGGCGTCCGGGTCGGGCTCCACCCACAGCTGCACCATGCCGGGGCCGTGCGGGCCCTCGCGCAGCACGGTGGGCGGGACCAGACCCCAGCCGGTGGCGGCGGACAGCTCGTACGCGGCGACCTCGCGGCCGGCCAGGGTGCCGTCCGGGAAGTCCCACAGCGGGCGCTCGCCGGCCACCGGCTTGTAGACGGCCTGCGCCGCGCCGCCGTCGGGCGCGGTGACGGTGCAGTAGAGGGCGGCGTTGGAGGCGTCGGTGAGCCGGCCGTGCACGGTCAGCTCGCCCTCGCGCAGCAGCCGCAGCGCGCTCGGCGGGTCGGCGGCGAGGGCGGCGGCCGCGGCGGGGTCGGACCGCGGCGGCTCCGGCGGGTCGGCGGGCCGCGCGGTCGGGGCGTTCAGCGCCGGTACCCGTTCGCGCGCGGGCACAGGTGGCCCTCCGGGTCGAGCGGCAGGTTGCAGAACGGGCAGGGCTTGCGGCCGGCCGCGACGAGGTCCAGGGCGCGCTTGGCGAACACCCGGGCCATCGCGCCGGACAGCCGCACCCGGAGCATGTCGGGGCCGTTCTCGTCGTCCTCGAAGACGGCGGCGCCCTCGTCCTCGCCCTCCTCGTCCTCGACCAGCGCCTGGGCCTCGACGACCAGGCAGCCGTCCACGCTGTCCCAGGCGAGCGCCATCGTGCCGACCCGGAACTCCTGCTCCAGCGGCAGGTCCAGCGGCGCGGTGTCGAGCAGGTCCTGCGGGGCGGTGGCCGGGATGGTGGCGTCACCGCCGCTGCGGCGCAGCGCCTCGTCGAGGACCTCGTCGATCCGCTCGGCGAGCGCGGCGACCTGGGTCTTCTCCAGCAGCACGCTGGTGATCCGCCCACGGGCGCTGGCCTGCAGGTAGAACGCCCGGGCGCCGGGCTGGCCGACGGTGCCGGCCACGAACCGTTCGGGCTGGTCGTAGAAGAAGACCTGACGGGTCACGCTCTCGCTCCGGGTCGTATCGATCGTCGTGGACGTCCGCGGACGCCGCTGGGGTCGGTCGGGGGTCGGGGCTGGGTGGTCCGGGGTGCCCGGGCCTGCGGCGCGGGGACCCACTGGTCACCCTACGACCTCCGGGGCCGCGCCGGGGAGCCGAGGCCCGGGGCGGGGGCCGGGACGCGGGCCGGCGGGGTTCGGGCGGGCCGCCCGGCGGGCGGGTCGGGCGGGCGGCTCAGGCCGCGCCGGTGGAACCGCCGACCACCGCGTCCCCGCTCGGGCCGCCGCGCCCGGCCGGGCCTGCGGGCCGCGGGGCGAGGGCGGCGAGGTCGCCGGTGTCGCCCATCCGCAGCACGAAGGGGCGCCGCGCGGTGTAGCGGATCGCGGTGACCGAGCAGGGGTCGACGTTGATCCGCTGGAAGTGGTCGAGGTGCAGGCCGAGCGCGTCGGCCACCACCGCCTTGATCACGTCGCCGTGCGAGCAGGCGATCCAGACCGCGTCCTCGCCGTGCTCGGCGGCGATCTTCTCGTTCCACTCGCGGACCGCGTTCACCGTGCGGTGGCTCAGCTCGCGCAGCGACTCGCCGCCGGGGAAGGCGGCGGCGGCCGCGTGGTCCTGGACGGTGCGCCACAGCGGCTCCTTGGCCAGCTCGGCCAGCGGCCGGCCGGTCCACTCGCCGTAGTGGCACTCGCCGAGCCGCTCGTCCAGCGCGGGGCCGGCCAGGCCGGGGCGGGCGGCGAGCAGCGGCTCCAGGGTCTGCCGGCAGCGCTCCAGCGGGCTGCTGACCGCCTGGACCAGCGGGACCGCGGCGAGCCGGTCGGCGAGGGCGGCGGCCTGCGCGCGCCCGGTGTCGTCGAGCTCCACCCCGGGCGTCCAACCGGCCAGGATTCCGGCGGTGTTCGCGGTGGAGCGGCCGTGGCGGACGAGCAGCAGGGTGGGCATGGGGCCTACCCTACGGCCTCCCGCGCCGGGACGGGCCCGCCCCCGGGTCCTGCCCGGGAGCGGGCGGACGGGCCGGTCCCGGGGCGAACCGCCGTCGCGGCGGATGTCCCGGAAGAGGCCGAGAGGCCACAATGGCCCGCATGATCGTCCATTGCGCCATCTACCGCGACGGCCGACCGGTCGCGACGCCCGCGGACCCGGCCGGCAGCCTCGCCGCCGCGCGCGCGGCGGGTCCGGGCGGCTTCGTCTGGATAGGCCTGTTCGAGCCCACCACCGAGGAACTCGACCGGGTCGGCGCCGAGTTCGGCCTGCACCCGCTGGCCGTCGAGGACGCGGTCGGCGCCCACCAGCGCCCCAAGGTGGAGCCGTACCAGGGCTCGCTGTTCGTGGCGCTCAAGACCCTGGGCTACCACCCCGGCGGCCACGCGGTGACCAGCGGCGAGGTGATGCTCTTCGTCGGCGAGGACTTCGTGATGACCGTCCGGCACGGCGCCGACACCCCGCTCGGTGACCTGCGCTCCCAGCTGGAGCGGCAGCCGGAGGTGCTCAGGTTCGGCCCGAGCGCCGTGCTGCACTCGGTCTGCGACACGGTGGTGGACGGCTACGTGGACGTGGCCGTCGGCATCCAGGCGGACCTCGACGAGCTGGAGGCGGACGTCTTCGCGCCCGGGCGGGTGGGGCGCGACATCGCGGGCCGGATCTACGGCTACAAGCGGCAGCTGGTGACCGTCCGCCGGGCCACCGGCCCGCTGGTCGACCCGATGCTGCGGCTGGAACGCGGCGGCGTGCCGTACGTGCGGCCCGAGGCGCTGCCCTACCTGCGGGACGTCGCCGACCACCTGGCCCGCACCAACGACCAGGTGGAGGGCATGGACCGGCTGCTGTCGGACATCCTGGCGGCCAATCTGGCGCAGGTCAGCGTGCAGCAGAACAACGACATGCGGAAGATCTCCGCCTGGGCGGCGCTGGCCGCCGTGCCGACGATGATCGCCGGCGTCTACGGGATGAACTTCGAGCACATGCCCGAGCTGCGCCAGCCGTGGGGCTACCCGGCGGCGGTCGCGCTGATGGTCACGGTCTGCGTACTGCTGCACCGGGTGTTCAAGCGGCACGACTGGCTCTGACCGGGCGGGGCCGCCCCTCCCCGTGGGCGCGGGAAGAGGCGGCGGCCGTCGCGCGGGGGCCGTCACCGGGGAGCCGTCACCGGGGAGCCGTCACGCGAGGCCGGCGCGCTCCAGGGCCTCGACGCCGGTGCGCAGCGCCGTGATCCGCTCGTCGAGCGTGAAGCCGGCCGGGGCCAGGGTGAGCGTGGTGACCCCGGCGTCCGCGTAGGCCTGCATCCGGTCGGCGATCCGGGCGGTGTCGCCGATCAGCGAGGTGGCGTCGATGAGGTCGTGCGGCACGGCGGCGGCCGCGCCCGCGTGGTCCCTGGCCAGGTAGCGCTCCTGGACCTCGTCGGCGGCCTGCTCGTAGCCCATCCGGCGGGCGAGCTGGTTGTAGAAGTTCTTCTCCTTGCTGCCCATGCCGCCGATGTAGAGCGCGGTGTAGGCCCGCTGCGAGTCGACCCCGGCCTCGATGTCCTCGCCGACCGCGATCGCGACCGTCGGGCAGACGTCGAAGCCGTCGAACTCCCGGCCGGGCTCGGCGCCGGCCCTGGCGCGGCCGGCCCGCAGCGGGTCGAGCGAGAGCGCGGCGTGCGCGGGGTCGAAGAAGATGCCGAGCCAGCCGTCGGCGATCTCGCCGGTCTGCTCCAGGTTCTTCGGCCCGATGGCGGCGATGTACAGCGGGATGTGCTCGCGCACCGGGTGCACGGTGAGCTTGATCGGCTTGCCCGGGCCGCCGGGCAGCGGCAGCGTCCAGTGGGCGCCCTCGTGGACCAGCCGCTCGCGGGACATCGCCTTGCGGATGATCTCCACGTACTCGCGGGTGCGGGCCAGCGGCTTGTCGAACTTCACGCCGTACCAGCCCTCGGAGACCTGCGGGCCGGAGACGCCGAGGCCGAGCCGGAAGCGGCCGCCGGAGAGGGTGTCCAGGGTGGCGGCGGTCATCGCGGTCATCGCCGGGGTGCGGGCCGGGATCTGGAAGATGGCCGAGCCGACGTCGATCCGCTCGGTCCGGGCGGCGACGTAGGAGAGCACGGTGGCCGCGTCCGAGCCGTACGCCTCGGCGGCCCAGCAGACCGAGTAGCCGAGCCGGTCGGCCTCCTGCGCGACCGCGATGTTGTCGGCGTCCATGCCGAGTCCCCAGTAGCCGAGGTTGATGCCGAGTCGCATGGGGGCACTGCCTTCCAGTCGGGTTGCTCGGGAGCGCGACGACGCGTCCGGCGACATGCTACTGGCCGGTAGCGGTGTTCCGGGTCACATTTCGGCCGCCGCTCCCGGCACCCCGGCCCGGTGCGGCCGACCGTGATCGTCCTGCGGGTCTGCACACCTGCCCGGGCACCGGCCGCTACGCTCAGCCGACGTGGGGCGCAGCGTCCCACCTGCGGGTTTGTCCCCGGCGCGGGTGCCGCCCGCAGCGTTCCGTCAGCACACCCACGGCCAGCGAGAGGGCCCGTCCGATGGAAAAGCGTCACCTCGGCCGCACCGGCCTGCAGGTCTCCCGGCTCGGCCTCGGCACCATGACCTGGGGTCGCGACACCGACGAGCAGGAGGCCGCCGAACAGCTCAAGGAGTTCGTCGACGCCGGCGGCAACCTCGTCGACACCGCCGACGTCTACGCCGACGGCGACGCCGAGTACCTGCTCTCCCGGCTCACCGACAGCCTGATCCCCCGCTCCGACCTGGTCATCGCCACCAAGGCGGGCAGCGTGCCGGCCTCCGGCCGCCGCTTCGACGGCTCGCGCCGCCATCTGCTCGGCGCGCTCGACGCCTCGCTGCGCCGGATCGGCACCGACTACGTCGACCTCTGGCAGGTGCACGCCTTCGACCCGGCCACCCCGGTCGAGGAGACCCTGAGCGCCCTGGACATCGCCGTCTCCTCCGGCCGCGCCCGCTACGTCGGGGTCTGCGACTTCAGCGGCTGGCAGCTCGCCAGGGCCGCCACCTGGCAGCACGCCCACCACGGCCGGGTGCCGCTGGCCGGGGCGCAGCTGGAGTACTCGCTGCTCCAGCGCGGCATCGAGCGCGAGGCCCTGCCGGCCGCCCGGGAGACCGGGGTGGGCGTGCTGGCCGGCTCCCCGCTCGGACGCGGGGTGCTGACCGGCAAGTACCGGCACGGTCTGCCGCAGGACTCGCGCGGCGCCTCGCCGTACCTGTCCGGGTTCGTCCAGCCCTACCTCGGCGAGCGGGCCCGGCGGATCGTGGACGCCGTCGCCACCGCCGCCGACGGGCTCGCCAGCAGCCCGCTGGCCGTCGCGCTCGCGTGGGTGCGGGACCGCCCCGGCGTGGCGAGCGCGCTGGTCGGGGCGCGGACCGTCGGGCAGCTGCAGGCGGCGCTGTCGGTGGAGGCGCTTACGCTTCCGGAGGAGATCCGCGGTGCGCTCGACGACATCTCGGCGCCGGTCCACCGCTACCCCGACCAGGGGTGGAGCGAGCTGTAGCGGCCGCTCGACCCCGCGACCCGAGCCTGCCCGAACCGACCGACCGCCGGACCGGCCGCCCCCCGCGGCCCCGGACCGGCCCGACCCGGCCGACCGCCCGCACCACGGGGCGGGCGGCGCCCAGCATGTGGAGTTGAGCTTTTGTGGAGCGGACGATGACTGACGCGGAGAACGGCGCTCCGGAGGGGACCCCGGCGGGCTCGGGCGGCGGCGGTACGGCCGGCGGCGCGGGTGCCGTTCCCGAGCAGGCGTCGCCGGAGCGGGGCGCGGGCGAGCAGCCCGTGGAGGAGCAGAGCGGGGGCGGACAGGGCGCGGCGGACGCGGGCGAGCGGGCGGACGCCGGCCCGGCGGACCGGGCGGCGGCGGTCGCGGCGCTGGCGGAGCGGGTGCGCTCGGTCGGGCGGTCCGACGGCGGCTCCGACGGCCCGGCGGCCGGGGCCCCGGCCGAGGGCGGGGCGTCCGCCGCCGGGACCGACCGGGCGGTGACCGACGAGCAGCGGGCGCAGGCGCTCCGGGCCACCGCCGAGGTGCTGACGGCGGGCGGCGCTCCCGCCGAGCTGGCCGGCGCCGCCGTGGCGGTGTTCGGCGACGGCGCGGCCGAGCAGCTGCGCGAGGACCCCTGGGCGGTGCTCACCCTGCCCGGCGTCCGTCCCGAGCACGCGGACGGCTTCGCCCGCGGCCTGCTCGGCCCGGCCGCCGGCCCCGGCGACCAGCGGCGCGCCCAGGCGCTGGTCGGCTGGCTGCTGGAGCAGGCGGCGCTGCGCGGTCACTCGGCCCTGGAGATCGGCGAAGTGACCGCCGGACTGGAGCGGCTCGGCGTGCCGGACCCCGGCGCCGCCGTCCAGGCCGCCGTGCTCGACGGCCGGGCGATGCCGTTCCAGGAGGAGCTCACCGGCGCCGAGGCGCACGCGGCGGGCGGCGACGAGGAGGACGAGCCGCCGACCCGCACCCTGCTCGCCCTGGAGCGGCTCGCGCTGGCCGAGGAGAGCCTGGCCGACGGCCTGGTCCGGCTGATGTCCACCTTCGTCCCCGGCGAGGACCCGGCGGAGGTCCCGGCGCAGGGCCCGGCGGAGGACCCGGAGCGCGACGCCGACGGCGACGCGTCTGCCGAGAAGGGCGCCGAGGCGGCCGAGGAGGGCGCCGAGGCGGCCGAGGAGGCGCCCGTCGCCCCCGGGCCGGCCGCCTGGGAGGCCGCCGCGGCCGCCGCCCCGTCCTCCTCCGCCGCCGCCCTGATCCGGGCCGCCGCCGAGCACGCCCTCGTCCTGCACACCGGCGGCGAGGCCGCCCGCGCCGAACCGGCCGCCCTGCTGGCCGCCGCGACCGGCCTCGGCCTGCGCGCCTGGGCCGCCACCTGGACCGACCACGGCCGGGACGCCTTCACCGCGCTCGCCCCGCTCGCCGACGCCCCGGCACCGGCGCCGGTGGCCACGCTGGCCGAACTGCTCGCCGGCCCGGCCGGGCCCGGCCGGGCCGCCGACGGCACCCTCGCGCTCGACCTGCTGATCGTGCCGGACGCCCCGCTGCTGGACGTCGAGCTGGCCGCCACCCTGCTGGAGTCGCTGGCGGACGGCACCCGCCTGGTGCTCAGCGGCGACCCGGGCCAGCTCTGGTCGGCCGGCCCCGGCCGGTTCTTCGCCGACCTGCTGGCCGCCAAGGCCTGCCCGGCCGTCGCCTCCCGCACCCCCGACTTCGGCCCGATCGGCGAGCTGGTCTCCGGCGTCGGCATCGGCGAGCTGCAGCCGGTCGAGGCGCCCGACAAGGAGGTGGTCATCCTGACCGCCAAGGACGCCGGGGAGGCCGTCCACCGCGCCGTCCAGCTGCTCACCGACTCCATCCCGCGCGCCCTCGGCATCCCCTCCGAGCAGGTCGTCCTGCTCACCCCGGGGCACGGCGGCGGGGCCGGCACCCGGGCGCTGAACGCCGCCGCCAAGGCCCGGCTCAACCCCGGCCCGGGCCGGTTCGCCGGCTTCGACCCGGGCGACCGGGTCGTCGACTCGCCCGCGCCCGGCCACACCCGGACGGCCCGGGTGCTCGACGGCGACGCCACCGGTCTGCACCTGGAGTACCCGGACGGCACCCGCCGTACCGTCCCGCCCGCCGAGGCCGGAAAGCTGCGGCACGGCTGGGCGCTGACCGTCCACCAGGCTGTCGGCCGCCGCTGGCCGGGCGCGGTGGTGGTGCTGCCGGACGACGCGGCCTCGGCGCTCACCCGGCAGTGGGTGTACACGGCGTTCGGCCGCGGCGAGCGCCACCTCTCGGTGGTCCACGCCGCCGGCCAGGCGCTCCCGCAGGCCGTCGCCACCCGCCCGGCCGCACCCCGGACCACGCGGCTGCGGGCGATCCTCGCGGAGAACGCGGCCGAGTCCTTCTGACGACCGGACGGCCCGGCGTCCTGGCGTCCTGGCCTCCTGACAGCCGCCTCCGCGCGCCGCAACGGCCGCAGGGCCACCCCGGGCTTCCGGGGTGGCCCTGCGTCGTGTCCGGCCCGCAGAGCCATGAACAGGACTCATCGCTGCGGCAGAGAGCAAGCCCTGGGCGCATGGCCTGGGCCCGGCGAAGGGTGGGCGCCGCCCCGGCGGGGACCGCCGCGCCCGTCCCCGCCCCGGGAGGAACGTCCGAAACCATGCGCTCGAAGCGCCCGTTCCGGTCCGTCTCCGCCGCCCTCGCGACCTCCGTGGCCGGTCCGCTCGCCGTCACCGCCGTGCCCGGCGGCGCGCCCGCCGCCCCGCGCGCGGCGGGCGCGCGGGGCCGGGGACCGCGGGTCGGTCTCCGCGCTCAGTCGTCGAGGTCCTCGTCGTCGTAGACCTCGCTCACGTCGAACCGGCAGATCAGCAGCTGCGGGTCCGCGTGCTCGAACGGCTCCGGCAGCCACTCCCCCGGCTCGCTCGGCTCGGCGGCCGCCACCCAGAGCGTGGAGTCGGCCTCCTCCAGCCCGAACTCCTCGCTGCGGGCGGCGATCTCGTCCGGCTCGAACTCGCCGAACAGCACGCCGATCGCGGCGTTCACCCCGCCGCCGTCCGAGCCTCCGCCCGGGGTCAGCGAGTCGTCCAGCCGCTCGGCCTGGGCGCGCAGCCGCTTCGGGTCGACCACGTGGTAGTCGCGGCGGATCAGCACGCTGATCGCCTCGGGCTGCTCGGGGCCGTGGTACCCGCCCGGGCCCTCGTCGCCGGGGACCTCGAAGGGGGTGACCTCGTCGTAGACCTCGTACAGGAGTTGGTCGTACGCGATGGCCGCCGTCGCGAGCTGCTCGTAGGCGGTGGACACAGCGGAATCGTCCGCTGCGCTCTGGCTTGACACCGCTTCCAGATGACGGTCGATGGCGGCCTTGACCGCCTCGGCGGCGGCGCGTACCTCGGCAATGGTGGGCTGCGCGGCATCAGACATGGTGCAGACGCTATCTCCCCTCGGTGCCGGTACGCACAGCGGTTGTCACCTACACCCGCGATTTCACCGCAACTTCCCCCGCGATGTCCGTTCCGGGTGGTTCTGTCCCCCGGGGTGCCGCCCCGCGGCGCGCGCCGGGCGCCCGCGCGGGACGTCCGCGCGGTCCGTCCGGGTGCCGCTTCGCACGGCGCGCCGGGGGTATGCCGTCCCCAGGAGCAACGGAACTGATGCGCTGTCAGCGAGGCGCGGGGCCGGGCGGCCGAAAATACCCGGGCCCGTTGTCGGAGGCAGGCCGTAGGCTTGCTCGCAGGTGTCCCACAGGAGGAGCGTTTTGACCCCACCGAAGCCGGTCCGGCAGCCGGAGTACGAGTACCAGTCGCTGCGCATGCCGCGCGGAACGTCCCGCAACGCGGCCCGCCAACTGCTCACCGATCACGCCGAGTACGGGCACTGGGAACTGGACAGGCTCCGCCTGTTCCCGGACGGCAGCCGCACGGTGCTGCTGCGCCGGCGGATCATCCGGCAGGTACGGAGCTGGTGACGGCGGACGCGGGGGCGGGCGGGCCCCCCCCCCGCCCGGGGCGCCCGGGGGGGGGGGGGGGGGGGCCGGGCGCGGGGGGCGGCGGCGC
>NZ_JBEOWI010000040.1:0-87825 GCF_040296005.1 Kitasatospora sp. NPDC002551
CACCACTCCGCCGAGCGCCACCACGGCGGCCCCGCCCGCCTCGCCCGCCCCGACTGTCGCCCCCGCGTCCCCCACGCCCCCTGCCCCGTGGGCGGTCTGCGGCTTGTGCGGGCCGCGGCCGGGGCGCCCGGTGTGCGGGTGGACGGCCGCAGCGAGGTCGCCCGGGCTGTCGCCCGTCACCGCGATGTCGCCCGCGCGGTCCGTTCGCAGCACCGTGGCGCCCAGCGCCCGCAACCGGTCCACCGTGCGCGGCGAGGGGTGGCCGTACGGGTTGTCCGCACCGCAGGAGATCAGAGCCAGCCTCGGGCGCAACGCCTCCGTCAGCTCCCATCCCTGGTGGGCCGAACCATGGTGCGCCACCTTCAACACGTCCACCTTGCTCTCCGTCCCGGTCGTCCTCAGCCTGCTCAACAGCGCCTCCTGCGCCGGCGGCTCCAGATCACCCAGCAGCGCCATCCGCACGCCGCCCGCCAGCGTCACCAGCAGCGCGACACTCGCGTTGTTCGCACCCGACACCACGTCCGGCTCCTCTCCGTCCGGCCAGAGCACCTCCCACGACAGCCCGGCCCCCGCCGACCGGCGCTCACCGCGGCCCGCCCGCGTCAGCGGGACCCCGGCCTGCGCCGCCCAACCCGCCACCCGGGCGGCCTCACCCGGCGGATCGTTCACCGCCGTCCCCTGCACCGCCGCGACCCGCCGGCCGTGCAGCACGCCCGGCAGCCCATCGACGTGATCGGCGTGGAAGTGCGTGGCCAGGAAGAGCGGCACCCGGGTGATCCCCAGGTCGCGCAGACAGCGGTCGGCCTCGCGCGGGTCCGGACCGGCGTCCACCACCACCGCGCTGTCGGGCGGGGAGCCGCCCTCCGGAGCCACCGGCAGCACCAGCATGTCCCCCTGCCCCACGTCGCACATGACCAGCCGCCAGCCCGGCGGCGGCCAGCCGGTCGCGATCCGGGCCAGCGACGGTGGCCGCAGCAGCACCGCGAGCAGGACCAGCAGCAGGACACCCACCGCCACCGGTCGGAGCCGGCCGCGCGCCCGACGTGGCCCCGCCCCGGCCCCGGCATGCCGGGGCAGCAGTGCGGGCACCGCGCAGCAGAGCGCCGCCGTCCCGACAGCCAGGCTCACCGTGCCGAACCAGCCGCCCGGCCAGGACAGCTGACCGCCCGGAAGCTCCGCCCCGTGCCGGGCGACCGAGGCCAGCCAGCCGGCCGGGACCGCGGCTGCCCCGGCGAGCAGCCCGGCCGCCGAGGACGAGAGCGGGTCGAGCACCAGGACCGCGAAGCCCAGCAGGGTCGCCGGGGCCACCGCCAGCTCGGCCAGCAGGTTGCAGGGGATCCCGATCAGGCTGACGTGCCCGGACAGCACCACCGTCACCGGCGCGCAGAGCGCCTGGGCCGCCGACGTCGCCCCGACGGCGCCCGCGAGGTGGTGCGGCCAGCCCCGTGCCCGCAGGGCGTCCGCCCAGCGCGGGCCGAGGACCAGCAGGCCGGTCGTGGCGAGCACCGACAGCAGGAAGCCGAAGGAGCGCGCCAGGTAAGGGTCGAGCAGGACCAGCAGCAGGGCCGTGCCCGCCAGCGCCGGCACCGCCTGGCGCGGACGGCCGGTGGCCAGCGCCAGCAGCCCGATCAGCCCCGTCCCCGCCGCCCTGAGCACGCTGGGCTCTGGGCGGCAGATCGTCACGAAGGCCAGTGTGACGACGGCACCGAGCAGTGCCGTGGTGCGCAGCGGGATCCCGAGCAGGGCGGCGAGTCCACGCCGTTCCGCGGTGCCGGCCCGGCCCGGGGCGCCGAGCAGCACCCCCAGCACGATCGCGAGATTGGCCCCGCTGACCGCGACCAGGTGGGCCAGGTCGGTGTCCCGGAAGGCTTCCCAGAGGTCGTCCGGCAGACGCGAGGTGTCGCCCACGACGAGGGCGGGCAGCAGCCCCCGCTCGTCCGGCGGCAGGCTGTCGGTGGCCTCGCGCAGCCCCGCCCGGAGCCGTCCGGCGATCCGCTGCGGCAGGCTCGGTGGCGCGAGCCACCGCGGTTCGCCGTGCGCGATCAGCAGCGCCGCCGACTCGCCCGCGCGCTCGCCCGCTGGACGGACCGTCACCTCGGCGGCGAGCCTGGTCGACGGCAGCAGCCGCTCCCACGCTCCGGTGTCCGCACCACGGACCAGGACGGTGACCGGCGTGCGGGTGCGGACGGTGCGCGGGCCCGGCGCGCCCGGAAGGACGCCGTCGGGGACGGTGACACGGTCCACGACGGCGTCCACGGTGAGCAGTTCCTGCCCGGCACCGGAACTGCCGCTGCGGGAGACGCGCACGCGCGGATCCCCGGTGAGGGTGAGGTCGACGCCGACCTCCGGTGCGGCGGTGGCGGCGCCGGCCAGTTCGGGCAGCGGCCCGCGGTGCAGGTCGGCGGTGTGCAGGAGCGTGGCGGTCGTGGCGGCGGCCGCTGTGAGCAGCACGGCGGCCAGGGCCACGGTGGCGGACCGGCGGCGGGCCGGGCCGGCATCGACGCCCGGCCGGAGCGCGAAGAGGACCAGTCCGAGGACCGCGGCCGTGCCCGCCGCCACCGCGAGGGCGGCGGTGTGCCCGGGGCCCAGGCCGAGGACCGCGGCCGTCACCGCCCAGGCGGCGACGGCGGGCAGCAGCAGGCGGAGGTCGATCGGACGGGACGCGGTGAGGGCGGCGGGAACGGCGGGAGCGGCGGGAACGGCGGGAACGGCGGGAACGGCGGGAACCGGGGCGGCGATGACGGAACCTCCTTTCGGGCGGGAGGCGGGCAGGGGCGAAGGAAGGACATGGGAGGAGGGGGAAGGGGTGATGGGCGGGTCGGTGGGCGAACCGTCAGAGAGTGAGCAAGGGCCGGAGTTCCGCGTAGGTGCGCTCGCCGATCCCGCTCACCTGCCGGAGCTGTTCGAGCGAGCGGAACGCGCCGCCGTGGGAGGAACGGAAGGCGAGGATGCGCTGGGCGAGGGTCGGACCGACGCCGGGCAGGGTGTCGAGCTGTTCGAGCGTGGCGCGGTTGAGGCTGACCGGCTGTTTGGACGCGGCGGCGGGTGGCGGCCCTGTGCCAGCCCCGGCGGCTGGCGGGGGGCTCGGCTCGCCGACGAGGATCTGCTCGCCGTCCGCGAGGACGCGGGCCAGGTTGAGGTTCCCGGTGTCCGTCCCGGGCAGCGGTCCGCCGGCCGCCCGCAGGGCGTCCGTGACCCGGGAGCCGCCGGGCAGGGTGTGCACACCCGGGGAGCCGACCCGGCCACCGATGTCGACCACCACGACGGCGCCCGGCGCCGCGCCCGCGAGGCCGTCCCCCGCCGCGCCGCCTGCCGTGTCCTCGGGCGGCCCCGGCCCGGGCCCGGCGGCCGACGCCACCGAGGCGACGGCGACGGCCGGAACCTCGACGGGTTGGGGCCGCGCCAGCCAGAAGTGCTGGACGCCGTAGCCGACGGTCAGCAGGAGCAGGACGAGCAGGCCGACCACCGCCCGCCGGTCGAGCGTCAGCGCATGGCCCGTCCACGGCTGCGTGACCTGGCCGGGCGCGGCGTGATCAGGCGCGGCGTGCCCGGACTCGGGGCGGTCGGCACGCTCGGGCACAGGCCCGCCGCGCGACGGTTCGCCGACGCCAGCGCCGACGCCAGCGCCGACGCCGACGCCGGCAGGCGCCGCGTACACCGAGGGTTCGGTGTCCGGCGGCTCACCCGCCGCGGGCAGCAGGGCCGCCATCCGCAGACTCGCGGTCTCGTTGATCCGCTGGATCTCGCGGCGCTTGCGGGCGCCGATGCGCATGCTCGTCATGCGGAGCACGGTAGGAACCGCCCGAGCGGTGCGCGGAGATTACCGAACGCCTGTGGAAAACCCCGGGGTTGTGGAGGAAGAAGGTCACCCCCAAGGGGGAGGAAGGGTACCGGGCGTTGACGTTCCGGTGACCCGACGGACCTCCCGAAAGCCCGTCACCCCGTCAGCCCGTCACCGTCACCGTCACCGTCACCGGGGCGAGACCACCACCGCCAGCAGCCCCGGCCCGACGTGTGCGCCGATCACCGCCCCCACCTCGCCCACGTACAGGTCGCGCAGCCCCGGCAGGCGCCCCCGCAGGCGTTCGGCGAGCGGCTCGGCCCGGTCCTCCGCCGCCAGGTGGTGGACGGCGACGTCGACCTCCCGCTCCCCCGCCCGCTCGACCGCGATCTCCTCCAGCCGGGCGATCGCCCGGGACGCCGTGCGCACCTTTTCGAGGGGCTCGATCCGCCCCCCGTCCAGGTGCAGCAGCGGCTTGACCGCGAGCGCCGAACCGAGCAGCGCCCGCGCGGCGCCGATCCGCCCGCCCCGGCGCAGGTACTCCAGGGTGTCCACGTAGAAGAAACCGCTGGTCGCGGCGGTCCGCCGCTCGGCGGCCGCGGCCGCCTCGTCGAGTCCCCGCCCGGCCGCGATCGCCTCGGCCGCGGCCAGCACCCCGTACCCGAGGGCCATGCCGACCAGCCGGCTGTCCACGACCCGCACCGGGACGGGCGCCTCGGCGGCCGCCAGCCGGGCGGCCTCCGCCGTTCCGGAGAGCTCGCCGGAGATGTGCACCGAGACGACGCCCCGCGCGCCGCCCTCGGCGGCCGCCCGGTAGGCGGCGGCGAAGGACTCGGGGCTGGGCCGGGAGGTGGTGACCCGGTGCTTGCCGCGCAGGGCTTCGGCGACGTCCTTCGGGGAGATCTCGACGCCCTCGGCGCGCACCTCGTCGCCGACCACGACGCTCAGCGGGACCACGGTGATGCCGTGCCGGTCGACGGCGTGCTGGGGCAGGTAGGCCGTGGAGTCGGTGACGAGTGCGAGGTCGGCGGGCATGAGGCGGAGGTTACTCCCCGCCCGGGCCGGACGGCACCATCCGGGTCTCCGCTCAGCCGGCCGAGGGCCCGGCCGACGGCTTGCGCAGCCGCTGCGCCAGCTTGGCCACCGGATCGGCGAGCCCGAGCAGTTCCTCGGCGCTGGGCCGCCCGCGGCCGTCGGTGAGCCCCGGCCGGGCCCCGCCACCCGTCCCGCCACCCGTCCCGGCGCCCGCACCGCCGGTCTCGCGCGCCGCGCCGGAAGCACCCGCGCCACCCGCCGTCCCCGGGGCACCCGAACCGCCCGCCGCCCCCGGGGCGGTGTCCCAGTGCCGCAGTGCCCCCGCCTCGTCCTCGCACTCCTGGCTCAGCCGGCTCAGCTCGTCCGCCGCGAACCGGTGCATCCGGTCCTGCGCGGCCCAGCGCATGGCCTCCGCCGAATGCGTGATCCGCTCCGCCCGCTCGCGCAGCTCCGGCAGCTTCGCCGCGACGCGCCCGGCGTCCGGCTCGCGCTCCAGCGTCCGCAGCTCGCCGTCCAGCTCCGCCGCGTGGGCCTCCAGGCGGGTCAGCAGCGCGAGCGACTCGCCGAGCTGGCCGTCCTGGGCGACCCCGCCCTCCAGGACCTGCCGGGTGCCGTCCAGCGAGGTCCGCAGGCGCAGCCGGACGGCGGAGATCTGGCCCTGCGGGCCGGTCTGGGTGTAGGTCTTGGCCTTGAGGGTGACGTTCTCGACCGCCCGGCGGGCCTTGGCCTCCTGGCGTTCCATCTTCTCGCCGACGGCCCGGGCGGCCTTCACCAGGCCGACGACGACGAGCACCGCCACGCCGAGCCCGAACAGCAGGGCGAGTACGAGCAACACCCCGAGGATCTCCATCACGCGCCACCTTCCGCCAGCCGAACCGGCCCCCACCGGGCCCAACGCGGGCCGGCCCACCGAGGGTTCCACCGTAGCCCCTTACCCGCCCGGCGGGCCGCCGACCGGGGGTGCCGGGGCCCGACTTCAGGGGCAGGTTCAGGGACGCCTCGGGGTGAACCCCGAGAGGCGCGCAGCCTCGGGAAACGCCCCGGCGCCACGCGGCGGGCGCCCTCGGACGCCTCCCCGAACGCGCCCCAGAACGCCACGGGGCGCGCCCCAGAACGCCGCGGGGCGGGGGCCCCCGAAGGAACGCCCGCCCCGCCCGGCGACCCACCGGGCCGCCGCCGGCCTCAGCCGGTGACGATGTTGACCAGCTTCGGCGCCCGCGCGATCACCTTGCGCACCTCGGCCCCGCCGATCGCCGCCACGACCGCCGGGTCGGCCAGCGCCAGCGCCTCCAGCTCGGCGTCCGAGATCGACGGCGCGACCTCCAGCCGGGCCTTGACCTTGCCCTTGACCTGCACCACGCAGGTCACCGCCTCGTCGACGACGTACGCCGGGTCGGCCACCGGGTAGCCGGCGTACGCCAGCGAGTCGCCGTGGCCCAGCCGCCGCCACAGCTCCTCCGCGATGTGCGGGGCCAGCGGGGCGACCAGCAGCACCACCTGCTCGGCCACCGACCGCGGCGTGGAGCCGCGCTTGACCAGGTAGTTGTTCAGCTCGATCGCCTTGGCGACGGCGGTGTTGAAGCGCAGCCCGGCCATGTCGCCGCGGACGCCGTCGACGGCCTTGTGCAGGGCACGCAGCGTCGCCTCGTCCGGCTCCTCGTCCGTCACGACCAGCTCGCCGGTCGCCTCGTCGACGATGTTGCGCCACAGCCGCTGCAGGAAGCGGTAGGAGCCGACGACGGCGCGGGTGTCCCACGGGCGGGAGACGTCCAGCGGGCCCATCGACATCTCGTACAGGCGCAGCGTGTCGGCGCCGTACTCGTCGGCGATCTCGTCGGGGGCGACGGCGTTCTTCAGGGACTTGCCCATCTTGCCGGCCTCGCGCTTGACCGGCTCGCCCTGCCAGAAGTACTGGCCGTCGCGCTCCTCGACCTCGGCGGCGGGCACCGGGAATCCGCGCTCGTCGCGGTAGACGTCGGCGGTGATCATGCCCTGGTTGAACAGCTTGTGGAACGGCTCGACGGAGGAGACGTGGCCCAGGTCGTGCAGCACCTTGTGCCAGAAGCGGGCGTACAGCAGGTGCAGCACGGCGTGCTCGGCGCCGCCGACGTACAGGTCCGCGCCGCCGCCGGGCTTCTGCTCGGTGGGGCCCAGCCAGTACCGCTCGTTGGCCGGGTCGACGACCCGCTCGCGGTCGGACGGGTCGATGTAGCGCAGCTCGTACCAGCAGGAGCCGGCCCAGTTGGGCATGGTGTTGGTCTCGCGGCGGTACGTCTTCGGCCCGTCGCCCAGGTCCAGCTCGACGTGGACCCAGGCCTCGTTGCGGGACAGCGGGGTCTTCGGCGTGGAGGTGGAGTCGTACGGGTCGTAGGTGTGCGGCGAGTAGTCGTCGACCTGCGGGACCTCGACGGGCAGCATCGACTCGGGCAGCGCGTGCATCACGCCGTCCTCGTCGTAGACGATCGGGAAGGGCTCGCCCCAGTACCGCTGGCGGCTGAACAGCCAGTCGCGCAGGCGGTAGTTGACGGTGCCTTCGCCGATGCCGCGCGCGGTCAGCCAGGCGGTGACGGCGGCCTTGGCGTCGACGACGCTCAGGCCGTTCAGCGCGATGCCGTCCTCGGTGCCCTCGTCGTGGGCCGAGTTGACGATGACGGAGTCGTAGGTGTCGAACGCGTCGTCCCAGGCGGCCGGGTCCTCGCCGCGCCCGTCGGTGGGCTCGACGACGCAGCGCATCGGCAGGTCGAAGGCGCGCGCGAAGGCGAAGTCGCGGTGGTCGTGGGCGGGGACGGCCATGATGGCGCCGGTTCCGTAGCCCATCAGCACGTAGTCGGCGATGAAGACCGGGACGGGCTCGCCGCTGACCGGGTTGACCGCGTAGGCGCCGGTGAAGACGCCGGTCTTGACCTTGGCCTCGACCTGCCGCTCGACGTCGGACTTGGCGGCCGCGGCGGCGCGGTAGGCGGTGACGGCCTCGGTGGGGGTGGCGGCGCCGCCGGTCCACGCCTCACGGGTGCCCTCGGGCCAGGCGGCGGGCACGATCGTGTCGACCAGGTCGTGCTCGGGGGCCAGCACCATGTAGGTGGCGCCGAACAGGGTGTCGGGGCGGGTGGTGAAGACGGTGATCTTCCGGTCGTCGGCGCCGACGGCGAAGTCGACGCGGGCGCCCTCGGAGCGGCCGATCCAGTTGCGCTGCTGCAGCTTGATGGCCTCGGGCCAGTCCAGCAGGTCCAGGTCGGAGATCAGCCGGTCGGAGTAGGCGGTGATCCGCATCATCCACTGGCGCAGGTTGGACTTGAAGACGGGGAAGTTGCCGCGCTCGGAGCGGCCGTCGGCGGTGACCTCCTCGTTGGACAGCACGGTGCCCAGGCCGGGGCACCAGTTGACCGGCACCTCCTTGGCGTAGGCCAGCCGGTACTCGCCCAGCACCTCCTCGCGCTCGGCGCCGTTCAGCGCGGACCAGGCGCGGCCGCCGGGGACCTCACGGGTGCCGTTCTCGAACTCGGCGACCAGCTCGGCGATCGGGCGGGCCTTGGCGGCCTGCTCGTCGTACCAGGAGTTGAAGATCTGCAGGAAGATCCACTGCGTCCAGCGGTAGTACTCGGGGTCGATCGTGGCGATCGAGCGGCGCGGGTCGTGGCCCAGGCCCAGTCGGCGCAGCTGCTGGCGCATGTTGGCGATGTTGGCCTCGGTGGAGACCCGCGGGTGGGTGCCGGTCTGCACGGCGTACTGCTCGGCGGGCAGGCCGAAGGAGTCGTAGCCCAGGGTGTGCAGGACGTTGTAGCCGTTCATCCGCTGGTAGCGGGCGAAGACGTCGGTGGCGATGTAGCCCAGCGGGTGGCCGACGTGCAGGCCGGCGCCCGACGGGTACGGGAACATGTCCATGATGAAGCTGTGCGGCTTCGCGGCGACGTCCGCGGCGGCCGGGTCGGCCAGGTCGCCGGCCGGGTTGGGGGCGTGGAACGTCCCCTCCTTCTCCCAGATGTCCTGCCAGCGGGACTCGATCTCCGCCGCCAGGGCAGCGCTGTACCGGAACGGCGCGGTCGCGGTGTCGGCCGCACCGGACGCAGGGGTCGTCTCGCTCATGGTCCTTCAAGCTCCATCGATGTCAGTTGGCGAACCGGCGTTCCGGGCCGGCGACGGGACGGGTGCCCGGGCGGGCCCGGACGGCGGCCGGGCGGCGGGCCCGGGCGGAAAACAAAAAAAGCCCCTCGCAGGAGGGGGTGCCACGCCGACTCCGGCTTCCGCCCTCGGGCGTGGCCGGTCCTGGTCAGCGCGGCCGACTAAGGAGCAGGCGCGCGGTTCGCATGGGCTCAGGGTACCGCAAGGGGGTCAGCCGCCTCCCGGGGATACCGCCGACGCGCCCTCCGGCAGACCCGCCGACGCGCCCTCCGCCATGCCCGCCGCCCCGGCCCCGGCCCCGGCGCCCGCCCCGCCCTCCGCCGAACGGAACGCCGCGTCGATCCCGCGCAGCGCCCGCGCCACCCGCTCCGACTGCATCCCCGCGGCCAGCGCCCGCGCCCGGTCGGCGGTGCGCGCCGCCTCGGCGGGGTCCCCCGCGAGGCGCTGCGAGTCGGCCAGCCGGACCATCAGCAGCACCCGCGCCCGGGCCCGGCCCGGCCCCAGGCCCGCCACCGCCTCGGCCAGCAGCGCCTGCGCCCGCCCGTGCTCGCCCAGGAACAGGTGGCCCTCCCCCACCATGCCCGCGAGGTCCGCCCGCTCCTGCGCCAGGGCGCCGCTCCCGCCGGCGCCCGCGTCCAGCTCCGCGAACGCCCGCCCCGCCGTCTCGGCGAGCGCGGCCGCGTCGCCCCGCCGCCCGTGGGCGCGGGCGATCCGCCCGAGCTGCAGGGCCCGCCCGGCCGGCCCGAGCTCCTCCCCCACCGCCGCCACCGCCTGCGCGAGCACCGTGACCGCGTCCAGCCCGCGCCCGCCCGCGCTCCAGGTGGCCAGCACCACCAGGCCGCCGAGCACCGCCACCCCGTCCCGGCGCTCGCCGCTCAGGTGCGCGGCGCGCAGCGCGGCCGCGAAGGCCCGCTGCGCGGTGGCGTCGTGGCCGAGGTCGAACGCGGCCTGGGCCGCGAGCCGGGCGAGGCGGCCCGCCGCGCCGTACAGCGCCCGGCCGAGCGGTTCGTCGTACCCGCCGAGTTCCAGCAGCTTGGCGACCATGGCCAGTTCGGCGCGGGCGGGGCCGAGGACGAGCCCGCCGCCGCAGGATCGTTCCAGCCGCTGCTTGCTGCGGTGCGCGGCGGCGAGTTCGCCGATCACCGCGGGGTCGACGCGCAGCGCGCCGTCGCCGCCGAGGGCGGGTGGCGGGGTGGCCAGCCGGCGGGCGGCCTCGGCGAGGTCGGCGCCGCGGAAGAGGTCGGTGAGGCGCACCGGGCCGGCGTCGGCGGCGGTCTCGCGCAGCGCGGTCTGCGCGGTGTCGGCCGTCCACGGGTCGGTCAGCAGGCGCGGGGAGAGGATCTTGGCGCCGCGGTGGCCGCCCATCGGGCCCCAGAGCTGTTCGTAGGTGACGGCGATGCCGAGGGTGCGGCTGAGCACCTCGCAGACGGCTTGGTCGTGCGGGCTGCGCGGGACCATGCCGCGGTCGCGCCACTTGTAGGGGGCGGTGGAGCTGATCGCCATCCGGGCCGGGACGGTGAGGTTGACCTCGCGGGCGAGCCGCTCCGGGCTCCAGCCGAGCTGGTGGAGTATCCGGGCGAGTTCCTCGTTGCGTCTGCGCTCCAGATCGGCCATGGATCCGACGGTAGCGGTCCGCCGGGGGCGGCCGCCGGGAGGTCCGGGGAAAACCCGGGAACGCCGAAGGCCGCCTCCCGTTCGGGAGGCGGCCTTCGTTTCCTGTGGAGCTACGGGGAATTGAACCCCGGACCTCTTGCATGCCATGCAAGCGCTCTACCAACTGAGCTACAGCCCCTTGACCTGCGATGTCACCGGGGATTTCGTTCCGTTTCCCTCGGCGACATCGCCTACTTTACACGGTCCGGGGGGTGCTCCACGAATCCGTTTCCCGGGCGGTCGGCTACCCGTCCGCCGGCCGCCCCCGCGGGGCCGTCTCCCGGACCGCCTCCGGGGCCGGTGCGAGGGCCCGCGCGCCGGCCCTCGCCCGCCGCTGCCCGCGGCCGGCCGCCACCGCCCGGGCGGCGAAGCCCGTGGCGAGCGCGGCGGCCCCGCCGATGGCGGCCGTGGTGAGCAGCAGCGCGTGCCCGGAGCCGCGGGCGGAGGCCGGCAGGCCGGCCGCGCCGAGGTACACCGAGCCGAGCAGCGCGACGCCGACGACCTGGCCGAGCTGCACCCCGGTGGCCACGACCCCGCTGGCGTCCGCCGCGTCGGCGGGGGCGACCCGGGCGAGCGCCCGGGCGAAGAGCGGCGCGTAGGCGCAGCCGGCGAGCAGGCCGAGGACGGCGGAGAGCAGCAGCGGTACCGCGCCGAGCCCGGACCCGTCGCGCAGCAGCAGGCCGAGCAGCAGGTAGCCGACGGCGAGCAGGCCGGCGCACAGGGGCGGCAGGAGGCCGTGCAGGCGCCCGGGCAGCCGCTGCCAGTGCAGGCTGGCGACGCCGAAGCCGACGGCGATCGGGGCGGAGCAGAGGCCGGCGCGCAGCGCGCTGTGGCCGAGCCCGGACTGCTGGTGCAGGGCGAAGGAGAACATGAAGCCGGCGAAGGCCAGCAGGATCATGAACACCGCGCCGACGGCGGGCAGCAGCCCGGCGGCGCCGAGGACGCGCCCGCTGATCAGCGGCTCCCCGCCGCGCCGGGCGATCCGCCGTTCGACGACCGCGAACAGGCCGAAGAGCAGCGCGCTCGCGCCGAGCATCGCCCAGCCCCAGCCGGGCCGGCCGAGTTCGTGGCCGAGCACCAGCGGGACGACGAGCAGCCCGAGGGCGGCGGCGAGCACCAGCAGGCCGGGCAGGTCGAAACCGCGGTCGCGGTCCCCGGGCAGCCGCGGCAGCAGCCGGGCGCCGGCCGCCAGCAGCACGGCGCCGATCGGCACGTTGACCAGGAAGACCGGGCGCCAGCCGGAGCCGAACAGGTCGGCGTCGACGAGCACCCCGCCGAGCACCTGCCCGGCCGCGATGCCGCCGGCGAGGACGGCCGAGTACAGGCCCAGGGCGCGGACCCGGGCCTGGCCGGTGAAGGTGCGCTGGACCAGGCTCATCACCTGGGGGACCATCAGGGCCGCCCCGGCGCCCTGGAGCAGCCGGAAGGCGATCAGCCAGCCGGTGGCGGGGGCGAGCCCGCAGGCCAGCGAGGCGGCGGTGAAGGCGGCCAGGCCGCCCTGGTAGAGCCGGCTGTAGCCGTAGCGGGCGCCGAGCCGGGCGCCGGTGATGAGCAGGACGGCGTAGGCGATGGTGTAGCCGGCCACCACGAACTGGAGGGCGGCCCCGGAGGCGTGCAGGTCGGTGCGGATGGTGGGCACCGCGACGTTGACGATGGCGGTGTCCAGCACGGCCATGAACTGGCCGCTGAGGACAAGCGCGAGGAGCGCCCCGGGCCGGGCGGCGGACGCCGCCCCGGGCCGGGTGGCGGCCGGCGAGGCGGTCCCGGCCGGCCGGCGCCGGGTCTGGGTGTCGGTCATGCGTCGAGCGTCGCGGCGCCCTGGTACCAGTGGTTAGAGCCTGCGGATCCTGGTACCGGCAGCACCTGTTTCGCCCCGCCGGGCTGCGGCACCATGGCGGGTATGACCGTCGTGGACACCCCCGGCACCGTCGAGCCCGCCCCCCGGCCCCACGCCCGCCAGGCCCCCGCCGAGGGGCGCGACCGCCGCCGCACCGAGCTGGCCGAGTACCTGCGCGCCCGCCGCGCCCGGGTCTCCCCCGAGGACGTCGGCCTGCCGCCCGGCCTGCGCCGCCGTACGCCGGGCCTGCGCCGCGAGGAGGTGGCCCAGCTCGCCGGGGTCGGGGTCACCTGGTACACGTGGCTGGAACAGGGGCGCCGGATCAACGCGAGCGCGCAGGTGCTGACGGCGGTCGCCCGGGTGCTGCTGCTGGACGCCACCGAGCGCGAGCACCTGTTCCGGCTGGCCGGGGTGGCGGTGCGCCCGCCGGCCGGGCCGGATCCGGTGCTGGACCCGTCGACCCAGCTGATCCTGGACGCCCTGGCGCCGCTGCCGGCCGCCGTCTCGAACAGCCGGTACGACGTGCTGGCCTGGAACTCCCCCTACGCGGCGCTGTTCGCCACGAGCCGGACCCGGACCACCGACGGCCGGTTCAACAGCCTCTGGTGCACGGTGACCGGCCCGGACTGCTGCAATCCGTTCCTGAACCGGACCGAGCAGCTGCCGCAGATGGTCGCGGTGCTGCGCGGCGCCTACGGGCGGCACGTCGGCGAGCCGGCGTGGGAGGAGTACCTGCGGTCGCTGCTGGCGGCGAGCGCGGAGTTCCGGGAGCTGTGGGCCCGGCAGGAGGTGGCCTCGCGGCGGACGGCGCCGAAGGTGTTCCGGCACCCGCTGGTGGGCGTGATGCGGATGAACGCGGCCTACCTGACGATCCCCGGGGTGCCGGAGGCGTACGTCGCCGTCTACACCCCGGACGGGCCGCAGGACCGGGCGCGGATCGAGGAGCTGGCGGCGCTGCCGCCGGGCGGCTGGACCGCCCCGTGCGGCCACGCCCCCACCGGGTCCACCGACTGAGGCCGCGCCCGGGACACCCTCCGGGAACGACCGAAGGCCGCCACCCACCGGGTGACGGCCTTCGCAGTCTGTGGAGCTACGGGGAATTGAACCCCGGACCTCTTGCATGCCATGCAAGCGCTCTACCAACTGAGCTACAGCCCCGCGACACACGCGGCCCTCACGGACCCCGGGTGCGGAGTGGAGCTACGGGGAATTGAACCCCGGACCTCTTGCATGCCATGCAAGCGCTCTACCAACTGAGCTACAGCCCCTCGCTCACCGGATCTCCCGCTTCCCTTCCGGGCCGCGTTCCCTCCGTGCGAACGAGGAAGACTCTAACCGCAAAGGCCCGGAACTGCGAAATCCGCCCTCCGGGGCCCTCGGCGCACCCCTGGCGGGAGCGGCTCAGGTGTCGTCGCCGATGACCGGCTGCGGCAGGGTGCCCGCGTTGTGCTCCAGCAGCCGCCAGCCCCGCGCGCCCCGGCCCAGGACGGACCAGCAGCAGTTCGACAGCCCGCCGAAGCACTCCCACAGCACCGGCTCCAGGCCGAGCATCCGCCCGAGCATGGTGCGGATGGTGCCGCCGTGGCTGACCACGACCAGCGTGCCGCCGTCGGGCAGCTTGCCGGCCGCGTCCAGCACCACCGGCACCGCGCGGTCGGCGACCTCGGTGGCGAGTTCGCCGCCGCCGCGCCGGACCGGCTCGCCCTGGGTCCAGGCCGCGAACTCCTCGGGGTAGCGCTCGCGGATCTCCGCGTTGGTCAGCCCCTGCCAGGAGCCCGCGTACGTCTCCCGCAGGCCCTCGTGGTGCTCGACGTCCAGGCCGGTGACCTTGGCCAGCTCCTCGGCGGTGCGCCGGGCCCGCTGGAGGTCCGAGGAGATCAGCAGGTCAGGGCGCAGGCCGGAGAGCAGCCGGGCGGCCCGCTGCGCCTGCAGCACGCCCTGCCCGGTCAGCTCGATGTCCGTGGTGCCCTGGAAGCGGGACTCGAGGTTCCAGGAGGTCTGGCCGTGCCGCCAGAAGACGATGCGCGGGCCCCGCGCGTCCCGGCTCAGCTGTAGTCCTCGGCGCCGAAGTCGTCCGCCGGGGCCTGCTCGGCCGGGGCGACGGCGTTGCCGGCCGCGTCGGTGTGGGCGTCGGGACGGTTGCGGGAGGCGAGGGCGTCCTGCGGCAGCGGCAGCTCGGGGCAGTCCTTCCAGAGGCGGTCCAGCGAGTAGAAGGAGCGCTCCTCGGAGTGCTGGACGTGCACGACGATGTCGAGGTAGTCGAGCAGGATCCAGCGGCCCTCGCGCTCGCCCTCCCGGCGCACCGGCTTGATGTCCAGCTTCTCGCGCAGCTGGTCCTCGATCTCCTCGGCGATCGAGCGGACCTGGCGGTCGTTGCTCGCGGAGGCGATCAGGAAGGCGTCGGTGATCGACAGCACCTCGCTGACGTCGAACGCGACGATGTTGTGGGCCAGCTTGTCGGCCGCGGCCTGGGCGGCGACGTTGATGAGTTCCTGGCTGTGCTCAGTGGCGGTCACGGTGTTCTTCCGGCTCGGCGGCTTGGGGGCGCCCCGTGCGCGGCGCGCCGGGGATCGCCTTCCAGGATCTCACGCCGCCCCGGCGGCCCCGGAACCGTTTTCCGGGGCCGCCGGGCGTACCGCGGCCGGGCCGTGGCCCGCCTACTGCGGCTTCGGCGGCGCGTAGTCCTTGCCGAGGACGACGACCAGGTCGGCGTTCTGCGCGTCGGTGACCTTCTTGACCGCCGTCTCCGGCAGGTTGAGGCTGGTCGCCAGCGACTTCGCGGCCGCCTGCCGGGCGTCGTCGGTGTAGCGGATCTCACTGGTGGCCTGCGGGGCGCTCTTGGCGCCGCCGGGGACGAAGGTGAGGCCCGCGTTGACCACCTGGACCTGGGCCGCGGCGGCCGCCAGGTCGTTGCCGGTGGCGTCCTGGAGGGAGACCCTGGCGGGCGCGTCGCCGCTGGTCGCGGCCTTGACGGTGCCGCCGAGCACCTCCTTGACCTGCTTGCCGGCGGTGGCCTCGTCCAGCGAGCCGTCCGGCTTGACGGTGAGCGCGGCGGTGCCGAACTGCCCGTCCTTGGAGAGCTTGGCCAGTTGCGCGAGGACCCCGGCGAGCGCGTCCTCGGGCAGCGAGGGGTCGAGCACCGCGTTCATCCGGTGCACGTCGTCCTTGGCGTCCTTGAACTCGACCGGCATGGTGCGCACCACGGCGTCCATCACCTGGCCGAACCGGGCGAGCTGGGCGTCGCGGTTCTCCCCGGGGGCCTGCAGGGTGGCGTAGGCGACGGCGGCCTTCCCGCCGAGCAGGGTGTTCTTGCCCGCGGCGGCGAGCACCTTGCCGTCCGGCTTGCCCCCCTCGTGGACCTCGGCGTTGGTGTCCACCCGGACGCCGCCGAGCTGGGCGACCAGCAGTTCCAGGTACGGGGTGTCGAGCCGCCAGGTACCGGCGACCGGGGCCCCGAGCACGGTGGTCAGGCCCTCGCGGGTGCCGGAGGCGCCGAGGGTGTCCATGGCCTGGCCGACCGTGGTGATCGGCGGGTCGCCGGGGCCGGGCAGCCGCAGCGCGTCCGGCAGCAGCAGGACGGTGCCCTTCTTGCCGGAGGCGTCGTTGACCAGCAGCGCGCTGGAGACCTTGCCCTCCAGGTCGCGCAGGTGGACGACGTTGACCTGGCGCGGTCCGGCGGCGGTGGCCGCGTCCTTCTTGCCGCCGGTGAACCAGAGGTAGCCGCCGGCGCCGGCCGCCGCGAGCGCGAGGACCACGCCGGCGCCGATCAGCCGGGTGCGCAGCTTGCGGCGGCGCTCGGCGCGCACCTCGCTGCGGGACTCGGCGAACTTGAGCCAGTCGATGACGTCCTCGGACTTCTCCGCCTCGTCGTCGACGAAGGTGAACTCGCCCGTGGTGTAGTCGTCCTCGGGGGCCGCGGCGCCGCTCCTGGCCCGGGCCGGGCGGGAGCCGCCGACCTGCTCGGACGGCGCTCCGGGCCGGGCGGGGGCCGCCGGCCCGTCGGCGGCCGGGCGCGGCACCCGGGGGCGCGGCGGCGTGGGCGCGGCGGGCTCCTCCGCCGGCTGCGGCTGCGGCGGGTCGGCGACCACCGGCATCGGCGCGGTCGCGTACGACGGCGGCTGCTGGTAGCCCTGCTGCCCCTGCTGGTACTGGTCCTGGTAGCCGTAGCCGCCCTGCTGCTGGTACCCCTGCGGCACCTGCTGCCCGTACGGGCCGGACTGCTCGTACGGGCCGGGCTGCGGCTCGTAGGAGGTCTGGTACCCCTGCTGCTGGTACTGGTCCTGGTAGCCGTACTGCCCCTGGCCGTACGGCGCGGGCTGCACCGGCTGCCCGTACTGGTCGTACTGCTCGTACCCGCCCGACTGCTCGTACTGGCCGGGCTGCTGCTGCTCGTAGCCGCCCTGCTGGTACGGCGGGTACTGCTGGTACTGCCCGGTGGACCAGTCGTCCGGCTGTCCGGGCTGCTGCTCCTGGGATCCCCTGCGCTCGCTCATCCGTCGGTCGGCCCCTCCGGGATCAGGTCCGGTGCGGCGCGTAGAGCGCCCGCTTGTCGATGTAGCGGACCACGCCGTCCGGGACGAGGTACCAGACCGGCTCGCCCTTGGCGACCCGGTTGCGGCAGTCCGTGGAGGAGATGGCCAGCGCCGGGACCTCCACCAGGGAGACCCCGCCCACCGGAAGCCCGGCGTCCGACAGAGTGTGCCCCGGCCGGGTGCACCCGATGAAATGGGCGAGCGAGAAGAGCTCGTCGGAGTCCCGCCAGGACAGGATCTGGGCGAGCGCGTCGGCGCCGGTGATGAAGAAGAGGTCCGCGTCCGGGTGCAGCGCGTGCAGGTCGCGCAGGGTGTCGACGGTGTACGTCGGGCCCTCGCGGTCGATGTCGATGCGGCTGACCGAGAACTGCGGGTTCTCCGCGGTGGCGATGACCGTCATCAGGTAGCGGTCCTCGGCCGGGCTGACCTGGCGGTCGCTCTTCTGCCACGGCTGTCCGGTCGGGACGAAGATCACTTCGTCCAGGTGGAACGCGCTGGCGACCTCACTGGCGGCGACCAGGTGCCCGTGGTGGATCGGGTCGAAGGTGCCGCCCATCACGCCCAGACGGCGCTTCGGCACCGGTACGCCGGGATTCCCGGTCTGCTCTCCCATGGCGCCACACCTTACGCGACGCCCGTTGCCGTGCGGGAACGGCCGGGTGACGGGCGTCCCGGGGGCGGTACCGCTCCCCGGGCCACCGTCGGCCGGGTCAGCGGTCCCGGTTGAAGCGGGTCGTCACGAAGAGCAGCAGCAGAAGGACGAACAGCGCGGCGCCACCCGTCAGGTACGGGTTGAGGCTGTCGTGGTTGCCCCCCTCGCCCTCGTTCGCGAGGAGGTTCAGGACGGGGAGTGCGGCGGCAGTGCTCATGGTCGGCGGGACCTTCTCGGCTCGGATGGCGGGCAGGGGTGTCGTACGGGCCGGTGAGGGCCCACCCGTCATCGTACGGGGGGTTACACGGCAACCGCTCGGCGGCCCACCGCGTCTGAACCGCCGTGAGCCGGGGCCCGCGGCCGGTGGGTGCCGGGGCCGGTCAGTTGTTGCGGCCGGCCCGCAGCAGGATCCAGGCCAGCAGGCCCACGCCGACGAACGAGGCGATCACGATGATCCGCAGGAAGAGCCCGGGGCCGTCCTCCGCGGAGATCGGAGCGGCCAGGCTGGCAAGGGCGGCGGTGGACATCTGCGGGGCTCCTCGGACTGCTCGGTGCCGTGGCCTGAGGTGGCCCGGCTCTCCCGGGCAATCAGGGTAAACCGCCCTCACACCGCGGCCGCCCACCGCCCCCGCGGGCGCCGTCCGCGCCGCCCCGGACGGCGTCCCCGCCACCCCGGGCGCGCCGGCGGGGACGAGTGCGCAACCACGGACGTTGTCCGGACAGTCGTTGCAGGCGAAGAACCGCGGGGGCCGGCCGGGGGCCGGGGCCGCCGTCGACAGGGAGGCATCACACCATGACCGACACGACCACGAAGACCCCGAGCCGGCGCCGCCAGCGCTTCCCGGAGATCTCCACCCGGGCCTGGGAGCACCCGGCGGACCGCTCGGCGCTCGTCGCGCTGCGCAAGCTGACCGGCTTCGACGACGTGCTGAAGCGGCTCGCCGGCCTCGTGTCCGAGCGCTCGATCCGGCTGATGTTCCTGGCCACCGCCGTGAAGACCTCCGAGCGGCAGTTCCCCGAGCTGCACAACATGGTCCGCGACGCCGCCTACGTGCTCGACCTCGACAAGGTGCCGGACCTCTACGTCACCCAGGATCCGGCGGTCAACGCCTACTGCATCGGTATCGACTCGCCAGTGATCGTGGTGACCAGCGGCCTGGTGGAGCTGCTGGACGAGGAGGAGCTCCGCTCGGTGATCGGCCACGAGGTCGGCCACGCGATGTCCGGGCACGCCGTGTACCGGACGATGCTGATGATCCTCACCAACATCGCCACCCGGATCGCCTGGGTGCCGCTCGGCAACCTGGCGATCATGGCGATCGTCACCGCGCTCAAGGAGTGGTTCCGCAAGGCGGAGATCTCCAGCGACCGGGCCGGCCTGCTGGCCGGGCAGGACCTCCAGGCCTCGATGCGGGCGCTGATGAAGCTGGCCGGCGGCCACGACGTGGCCGAGATGAACGTGGACGCCTTCCTGGAGCAGGCCGCCGAGTACGAGAAGGCCGGCGACCTGCGCGACGGCGTGCTCAAGCTGCTGCAGGTACTGCCGCAGAGCCACCCGTTCGCGGTGGTCCGGGTCGCCCAGCTGAAGAAGTGGGCCGAGAGCGAGGAGTACCGCTCCATCCTGGCCGGCGCCTACCCGCGCCGCACCGACGACCCGGACGCCTCGGTCGGCGAGCAGTGGCGGGCCGCCGCCGAGCACTACACGACCTCGGTGAAGGAGAGCAAGGACCCGCTGATGGGCCTGATCCGCGACGTCGCGGGCGGTGCGGCCTCGGTCGGCGGCAAGCTCCGGGACACCTTCACCGGCGCCGCGCGCGGCAACGGAAACGGCAGCAGCAACGGCGGCGGCGGCAAGGACGGCGGCTCCGGCGACAACGGCTGAGGCAGCGCCCGCAGGAACGTTTCGGCGGCCCCCCACCACCCGGCCGGGGGCCGCCGACGCACCGCCGCCGACGCACCGCCGCCCGCGTCGGCCGCCCGTCTCAGCTGCCCGCCAGCACCCCGCACACCTGCCAGGCCGGCCGCGCGTGGTTGCCCGGATCCACCGCCTGCGGCCCGGCCGGCGGCGCGGTGGTGTCCGTGCCCGCGAGCACCGGCTGCACCACCCCGGCCAGCGAGCCGTCGCACGGCGCGGGCCCGGCCTGCAGCACCGAGTCCACCAGCCGCAGCTGCGCCGCCGCCAGGTCGACCCGGTCGAACTCGAAGGTCAGCTGGCGCCGTACGGTCTCCAGGGTCACCGGCGCCCCGCTCGGCGCCCCGGCCGCCTTCAGCGCGTAGACGAAGGTGTGGTCGGTGGTGATCCGCAGCGTGCTGCTGTCCGTCTCGTCGATCCGCATCGCGCCCGCCACCTTCACGGTGTCCGCGGCCAGCGCGACCTGCGTCGGGTCGAAGCGGACCAGCCAGCCGGTCAGCGCGTGGTGCCGGTCGTCGACCGGCTGGGCCACGCTCGCGTCGAACTGGGCCTGCTCACCGGGGGTGACGAAGGCCCGCACCTCCGCGGTCGACCCCTGCACCAGCACGGCGGGCGACAGCGAGGACGCCACCAGGTAGCGCTGCACGGTGTCGAGCGCCTTGGTCACCTCCACCCGGGAGAAGTGCCCGGTGGCCGCCCCGGTCGGCGTCCCCAGCCCGACCGCGCCGTCGCTGTAGCCCGGCGGCAGACCGGCGAACGGGCTGGCCGGATCGGCGGCCGGATGGACCGCCGAGGCCGGGCTCAGCGCCACCAGGCTGACGGTCAGCTGGCTGCCCTGCGGGCGGGCGGTGGGCCGCACCGGCGAGCTGACGCCGAAGTACACCGCGGCACCGAACGCCAGCAGGATCACCAGCAGCAGCGCCAGCGCCTGCCGGGGCACGGTGCCCAGCGGCCCCAGCCTGACCTTCGGCCGGGTGGGCCGGCCGAACGCGCCGGACAGCCGCTCCCGGGCCGACAGTTCCTGGATCCGGGCAGCCCGGACGAACGATTCGTCGAAGACGACGGACCGGTACTCGTCATCGTTTCCGGAACCACCCTCGGGCGCACCCTCCGGGGGTTCGCGCGGGTCACCCATGACACCAGGGTAAGGCGCGGGATCGCCCCTCCACGAGGGTCCTGCCGCAGTTCACCGGGTACCCTCCGTGACCGCTCGCGGCCGCCCGGGGCACACCGGGGCGCCCCTTCGACCGCCCGCGCCGCCCCGTCGTTCAGCCCGTCGGCGCGGTGACCACGAGCGACGGCTCGGCCGGCGACGGCGCCGGGTCGGCCCCGGGGCTGCTGCTGCCGGACTCGGGACGCCGCGGCGCACCGCCGGCCCCGCCCACGCCCTGGTAGATCGCCGCGACCGCCACCGCGACCAGGCTCACGCCCATGATCACGGCGAGCACCCAGGCCACCGGGCGGTGCCAGCGCTGCTGGGCGACGTACCGGCCGCGGCCGGCACCGATCGGGTCGAAGCCGCCCGGTCGCCAGCGCCGCGAGCGCCGGCCGGGGCCGGTCCACGGATCGGGGAAGCGGTGGTCGTCGTCGAGCCGGCTCGGGTACGGACGCAGCTCCAGCGGCAACCCGTCCCCGGCCGGGGCGTCGTAGCCCCAGCCCGGCCCGGTCGCGTCCGGCTCGAAGCGGGCCTCGGCGGCGGCGAGCTGCCGCTCCTTGGCCGTCGGCTCGTGCACGGCGGCGGACCGCACGAAGGCCTCGTCGAAGACCACGGTGGCGAACTCGTCGTCCGCACCACCGTGGTCGGCACCGTCGGGGTACGGCAAGCCCCCCACATCGTCAGCCACGGATTCAGCGTATTACCGGGCGGGCGATTTGTCTGGGGCTCGGGACAGTTGGTCCGTCACTCGTGTGAAGGCGGGCCGGCGGCGGCCGGGCCGGGCGGGCTCAGCCGGCGTCGGCGGCGCCGCCCACGGTCGGCGTCGCCGCGCCCCGGACGTGGCCGTCACCAGTGACGATGTACTTGGTGCTGGTCAGCTCGGGCAGGCCCATCGGGCCGCGGGCGTGCAGCTTCTGGGTGGAGATGCCGATCTCGGCGCCGAAGCCGAACTCACCGCCGTCGGTGAACCGGGTCGAGGCGTTGACGGCCACCGTGGTCGAGTCGACGAGCTGCGTGAAGCGGCGGGCGGCGGCCTGCGAGGTGGTGACGATGGCCTCGGTGTGGCCGGAGGTCCAGCGGCGGATGTGCGCGACGGCGGCGTCCAGCGAGGGGACGACGGCGGCCGCGATGTCGTACGACAGGTACTCGGCCTCCCAGTCCTCGTCGGTGGCGGGCAGCACGGTGGCGGCGGAGCCCTCGGCGGCCTTCAGCACCGCGTCGTCGCCGTGCACGGTGACCCCGGCCTCGGCGAGCGCGGCGAGCGCGAGCGGCAGGAAGGCCTCGGCGACGTCCTGGTGGACGAGCAGGGTCTCGGCCGCGTTGCAGACGCTGACCCGCTGGGCCTTGGAGTTGAGCAGGATGCCGACGGCCATCGCGAGGTCCGCCCCGGCGTCGACGTAGACGTGGCAGTTGCCGGTGCCGGTCTCGATGACCGGGACGGTGGAGCCCTCGACGACGGCGCGGATCAGCGAGGCGCCGCCGCGCGGGATGAGCACGTCGACCAGGCCGCGGGCGCGCATCAGCTCCTGCACGGAGTCCCGGCTCTCGCCCGGGACGAGCTGGACCGCGTCGGCCGGCAGCCCGGCGGCGGCGACCGCGTCGCGCACCACGGCGACCAGCGCGGTGTTGGAGCGGTAGGCCGAGGCGGAGCCGCGCAGCAGCACGGCGTTGCCGGACTTCAGGCAGAGCGCGGCGGCGTCGACCGTGACGTTGGGGCGGGCCTCGTAGATGATGCCGACGACGCCGAGCGGGACCCGGACCTGCCGCACGTCCAGGCCGTTGGGCAGGGTGTAGCCGCGCACGACCTCGCCGACCGGGTCGGGCAGGCCCGCCACGTCCCGGACGTCGGCGGCGATGGCGGCGATCCGCTCCTCGGTGAGGGTGAGCCGGTCGATCACCGACTCGGCGGTGCCGGCCGCGCGGGCGCGCTCGACGTCCTCGGCGTTGGCGGCGGTGATCTCGGCGGCCCGGGCGACCAGGGCGTCGGCGACCGCCCGCAGCGCGGCGTCCTTCACGCCGCGCGGCAGCGGGGCGAGCGCGGCGGCGGCCTCCCGGGCTCGGCGCGCTACGGCGAGGACGGGGCTGTCTGCGGTGGCGAGGTCGCTGGTCATGCGCCCAGGGTAGTGGAGGGCCCGGGCCCTCCCCCGCCCCTTTCCGCCCGGTGAGACGGCCCGCCCCGCGGCACGTCAGCAGGGGGAGTCAGTAGGGGTAGACCCCGCCCAGTTGCGGGGGCGGGCCGGCGAAGCCCTCGGCGACCCGCTTGTGGTAGGTCGCCCGGTCCACCACCTCCAGGCCGACGATCTCCCACGGCGGCAGCTTGGCCGTCGCCTTGTGCTCACCCCACAGCCGCAGCGCGATCGCCGCCGCGTCGTGCAGGTCGCGGGCCTGCTCCCAGTAGCGGATCTCGGCGTGGTCGGCGGCGTAGCGGGCGGTCAGGAAGAACGAGTGGTCGTGCGCCAGCCGCTCCAGCCCGGCGCGCAGCTCCGACAGCGGGGTGACCGGCCCGGCCACGCTGAGCACCACGTGCCAGAGCCGGGCCTGCTCCGGGCCGCCGGGCGGTTCGGCGGCGGGGCGCCGCTCCGGGCGGAGCCGGTGCACCGTGCCGGATCCCTGGGGCGGCGGACCGGCCGGCCCGGCGGCGCCGGCGTCCCCGCCGCCGTCGAGGCTGGTCAGCCGCCGGCCCGCGGTCCCTCCGGTCAGCGCTGCCTCGCGCCTGCGTTCCACCGGCGGCCTCCTGTTCGGCGATGTCGTGTCGTCGTACCCGCCGGCCCCGGCCGGCGCGCGTACGACCGCGCCCCACCTCGCCCGTGGCCGGGCGTGCTCCCCGCGCGGAGCCGCCCGCGTTCCGGCGGGTCCGGCGGCGGGTCAGCCGCGCAGGACGACCAGGTCGTCGCGGTGGACGACCTCCCGCTCGTAGGCGGCGCCGAACTCCTGGGCCAGGTCCCGGGTGGACCGGCCGAGCAGGCGGGGCAACTCCCTCGCATCAAAGTTGACCAGTCCGCGCGCCACGATGTGGCCGTTTTCGGCAAGAAGGTCCACCGGATCACCCGCGGCGAACTCGCCGTCGACCTTGGTGACCCCGGCGGGCAGCAGCGAGGCACCGCCGGAGACGACGGCCTCGACGGCGCCGTCGTCCAGGTGCAGGGTGCCGCGGGGGCTGCTGGCGTGGGCGAGCCAGAGCATCCGGTCCGAGGAGCGGCTGCCGGTGCGCAGGAACAGGGTGCCGGTGGGGCGGCCGGCGAGCGCGTCGGCGGCGTGGCTGGCGGCGGTGAGGACGACGGGGATGCCGGCGCCGGTGGCGATCCGGGCGGCCTCGACCTTGGTGACCATGCCGCCGGTGCCGACCCCGGCCTTGCCGGCGCTGCCGATCTCGATGCCGTCGAGGTCGTGCGGTCCGGAGACCTCGGCGATCCGGCTGGTGCCGGGGCGGGACGGGTCGCCGTCGTAGAGGCCGTCGACGTCGGAGAGCAGCACGAGCAGGTCGGCGCGGACCAGGTGGGCGACGAGGGCGGCCAGCCGGTCGTTGTCGCCGAACTTGATTTCGGCGGTGGCGACGGTGTCGTTCTCGTTGACGACCGGCATGGCGCCCATCGCGAGCAGCTGGTCGAGGGTGCGGTAGGCGTTGCGGTAGTGGGCGCGCCGGCTGGCGTCCTCGGCGGTGAGCAGGACCTGGCCGACGCGCAGGCCGTAGCGGGCGAAGGAGGCGGTGTAGCGGGCGATCAGCAGGCCCTGGCCGACGCTGGCGGCGGCCTGCTGGCGGGCGAGGTCCTTGGGGCGGCGCTCCAGGCCGAGCGGGGAGAGGCCGGCGGCGATGGCGCCGGAGGAGACGAGCACGATCTCGGGGGCGTCGGGGCGGGTGCGGACCTTGGCGAGGGCGTCGACGAGGGCGTCGACCCGGTCGGCGTCGATGCCGCCGGCGGCCGTGGTGAGTGAGGAGGAGCCGACCTTGACGACGATGCGCCGCGCGGTCAGCACCTCCGCCCGCAGTTCGTCCTCGCTCATCTGGGGTTTCGCCCTTCCGGTGTGGTGCGCTGGCGGCGGGCCCTGGCCCGGTCGTATCCCCCGCAATCTACGCGATCGGCACGCCCGGTCCGCACCCCGTTCCAGCGGCCGGACAGCGCCCGCGAGGGCCGCCGGACGCCCGACGCCGCGTCAACGGCGAAGCCCCCGGCGCCCGTTGGAAGGGCGGCGGGGGCTTCACCGGTTTCACGGACCGGACTCAGTAGTCCTCGTCGTCGCCCTCGATGGCGGCCTGGCGGCCGCTGGAGAGCGCCTCGAAGGCGAGGTACTCGGCCTCGGCGGCGTCCCGGCCCTTCTGCTTGTCACGGCGGCGGTCGACGGCCGGGCGCTGGGTCTCGAAGCGGTGGTCCTCACCGCGGCGGCCGAGCATCTCGGCGCCGGCGGCCATGGTCGGCTCCCAGTCGAAGACGACGGCGTTCTCGTCGGGGCCGATGACGACGGTGTCGCCCTCCTGGGCGCCGACCTTCCACAGCTCCTGCTCGACGCCCAGGCGGGCGAGCCGGTCGGCGAGGTAGCCGACGGCCTCGTCGTTCGAGAAGTCGGTCTGCCGCACCCAGCGCTCGGGCTTGCTGCCGCGGATGTGGTAGGTGCCGTCCTCCTCGGTGATGGTGAAGCCGGCGTCGTCCACGGCGACGGGCCGCAGCACGATCCGGGTGGACTCCTCGACCGGCTTGGCGGCGCGGGCCTCGGCGACGATCTGCGCCAGGGCGAAGCTGAGTTCGCGCAGGCCCTTGCGGGAGGCGGCGGAGACCTCGAAGACGCGGTAGCCGCGCTCCTCCAGGGAGGCGCGGGTGAGGTCGGCGATGTCCTGGCCGTCCGGCACGTCGACCTTGTTGAGGGCGACCAGGCGCGGCCGGTCGTCGAGACCGCCGTACTGGGCGAGCTCGTCCTCGATGGTCTCCAGGTCGCTCAGCGGGTCGCGGCCGGGCTCCAGGGTCGCGCAGTCCAGGACGTGCACGAGCACCGAGCAGCGCTCGACGTGCCGCAGGAACTCCAGGCCCAGGCCCTTGCCCTGGCTGGCGCCGGGGATGAGACCGGGGACGTCGGCGATGGTGTAGACGGTGTCGCCCGCGGTGACCACGCCGAGGTTGGGGATCAGGGTGGTGAACGGGTAGTCGGCGATCTTCGGCTTGGCGGCGGAGAGCACCGAGATCAGCGAGGACTTGCCGGCGCTCGGGTAGCCGACGAGGGCGACGTCGGCGACGGACTTGAGCTCCATGACGATGTCGCGGGCCTCGCCGGGCTCGCCGAGCAGCGCGAAGCCGGGGGCCTTGCGGCGGGCCGAGGCGAGGGCGGCGTTGCCGAGGCCCCCGCGGCCGCCCTGGGCGGCGACGAAGCTGGTGCCGTGGCCGACGAGGTCGGCGAGCACGTTGCCCTGCTTGTCGAGGACCACGGTGCCGTCCGGCACGGCGAGGACGAGGTCCTGGCCGTCGGCGCCGGTGCGGTGGCCGCCCGCGCCGGGCTTGCCGTTGGTGGCCTTGCGCTTGGGCGAGTGGTGGTACTCGAGCAGGGTGGTGACCTGCGCGTCGACGACGAGGATGACGCTGCCGCCCTCACCGCCGTTGCCGCCGTCCGGGCCGCCGAGCGGCTTGAACTTCTCGCGGTGCACGGAGGCGCAGCCGTGGCCCCCGCTGCCCGCGGCGACGTGGAGCTCGACGCGGTCCACGAAGGTGGTCATGGGTGTGCCTCCGATACGAAGAAGATGATGCTGCCTGCGGTAAAGCGCGAAGGGTGGACCGGAACATTCCGGCCCACCCTTCAGTGTGAGTCAGGTGTGACTCAGGCCTCGACGGCCACGATGTTGACGACCTTGCGGCCGCGGCGGGTGCCGAACTGCACGGCACCGGCGGTCAGCGCGAACAGGGTGTCGTCGCCACCGCGGCCGACACCGGCACCCGGGTGGAAGTGGGTGCCGCGCTGGCGGACGAGGATCTCGCCGGCGGAGACGACCTGGCCACCGAAGCGCTTCACGCCGAGGCGCTGTGCGTTCGAGTCACGGCCGTTGCGGGTAGAGCTTGCGCCCTTCTTGTGTGCCATCTGGCTATCCCCTTACTTGACCGAGTCGATGCTGGTGATGCGCACCGCGGTGTGCTGCTGGCGGTGACCCTGGCGACGGCGGTAGCCCGTCTTGTTCTTGTAGCGCAGGATGACGATCTTGTCACCCTTGGTCTGGTCGACGACCTCGGCGTGGGCCTTCACGCCGGCCAGCACCCACGGGTCGGAGGTGACGGCCTCGCCGTCGACCACCAGGATGGTGGAGAGCTCCACCGAGTCACCCGGCTTGGCCTCGATACGGTCGATCTCCAGCACGTCGCCGACGGCGACCTTGTGCTGGCGGCCGCCTGCGCGAACGATCGCGTACATGCGGTACCTACTTTCCCAACTCGGTCGGAACTCCTGATGCCAGCCACCTGGGTACGGACACAGGGGACCTCTCCCGCTGGACTCTTGCGAGACCCGGGAGGTGATGTGCTCGGGAGCAAGGCGTAGACACGCCAGTGGTCAAGAATACGGACCGGCCGCCGCGGGGGCAAACCGGCCCGTACGGGCCCGGGGCGGACGGGGTCCGCCCCGGGCCGGGCACTACTCGGCCGCCGTATCACCCTCGGCGGCCGCCGCCTTCTTGGCCGCCGCGCTCGTCCGCTTGGTGGCGGTCTTGCGGGCGGTGGTCTTCTTCGCCGCCGTCGTCGTCTTCTTGGCGGCGGTGGTCTTCTTGGCGGCGGTCTTGCGGGCCGCCCGCTTCTTCGGCGCCGGCGCCTCCTCGGCGGGCTCCTCGGCCGCGGCCGGCTCGGCGGCGACGGCCTCGGCGGCGACGGCCTCGGCGACCGGCTCGGCCGGGGCCTCCGCCTCGGCCGCCTCGACCGGCTCGACCGGCTGCTCGTCGGCCGGAGCCTGCGCGGCCGGGCTGACGGCCGCGAGGGCCGACTCCAGCGCCGCCTCGGCCTTGGCCTGGAGCACCACGATCTCCGCCTCGCCCGGCGCGCCGGCCGGAGCCGTGGCCTTGCGCACCGCCCGGCGGCGGGGCCGCCCGGTGGGCGTGGTGACGGGGGCCGGCTCGACCGGGGCCTCGACGACCTCGGCCTCGGCCACGACCGGCTCGGCGACGGCCTCGGCCGGCGCCTCCTCGGCACCCGGCACCTCGATCGCCAGCTGGCCCTCGATCTCCTCGCGGACCGGCGCCTCGACGGCGGCCTCGACGGCCTCCACCGGCTCGACGGCCTCGACGACGGCCTGCGGCTCCTCGTGCGCCGCGCCGCCCTTGCCACGGCGCCGGCGCTTGCCGCCGCCCGGGCCCGCCTCGGCGGCGGCCGTGCCGCCACCGCCGTGCACGTGGGTGCTCGGCTGCTCCATGTGGACGATCACACCGCGGCCGTTGCAGTGCACGCAGGGCTCGGAGAAGGACTCCAGCAGCCCCTGGCCGACCCGCTTGCGGGTCATCTGCACCAGGCCCAGCGAGGTGACCTCGGCCACCTGGTGCTTGGTCCGGTCCCGGCCCAGGCACTCCAGCAGGCGGCGCAGCACCAGGTCGCGGTTGGACTCCAGGACCATGTCGATGAAGTCGATCACGATGATGCCGCCGAGGTCGCGCAGCCGCAGCTGGCGCACGATCTCCTCGGCCGCCTCGATGTTGTTCCGGGTGACCGTCTCCTCCAGGTTGCCGCCCTGGCCGACGAACTTCCCGGTGTTGACGTCGATGACGACCATCGCCTCGGTGCGGTCGATCACCAGCGAGCCGCCGCTGGGCAGCCAGACCTTGCGGTCCAGCGCCTTCATCAGCTGCTCGTCGATCCGGTAGGTGGCGAACACGTCCACCTCGGAGGTCCACCGCTGGAGCCGCCCGGCGAGGTCCGGCGCCACGTTGGAGACGTAGTCGTGGATGGTGCTCCACGCCTCGTCGCCGGAGACGATGACCTTGGTGAAGTCCTCGTTGAAGATGTCGCGGACGACCCGGACGGTCATGTCCGGCTCGCCGTACAGCAGCGCGGGGGCGTTGCCGGTCGCGGCCTTCTTCTGGATGTCCTCCCACTGCTGCTGCAGTCGCTGGACGTCGCGGGTCAGCTCCTCCTCGGAGGCGCCCTCGGCGGCGGTGCGCACGATCACGCCCGCGTCGTCCGGGACGATCTTCTTCAGGATCTGCTTCAGGCGGGCGCGCTCGTTCTCCGGCAGCTTGCGGGAGATGCCGGTCATCGAGCCCTCGGGCACGTAGACCAGGTAACGGCCGGGCAGCGAGATCTGGCTGGTCAGCCGGGCGCCCTTGTGGCCGATCGGGTCCTTGGAGACCTGCACCAGCACGGACTGGCCGGACTTCAGCACCGACTCGATCCGGCGCGGGCCGCCGTGACCGCCGAGCGCGCCGAAGTTGACCTCGCCGGCGTACAGCACCGCGTTGCGGCCCTTGCCGATGTCGACGAAGGCGGCCTCCATGGACGGCAGCACGTTCTGGACCTTGCCCAGGTAGACGTTGCCGACGTACGAGGTGGCCTGCTCCTTGTTGACGTAGTGCTCGACGAGCACGCCGTCCTCGAGGACGCCGATCTGGGTCCGCTGGCCGTTCTGGCGCACCACCATGACGCGCTCGACCGACTCGCGGCGGGCCAGGAACTCGGCCTCGGTGATGATCGGCACCCGGCGGCGGCCCAGCTCGCGGCCCTCGCGGCGGCGCTGCTTCTTGGCCTCCAGGCGGGTGGAGCCCTTGATGGACTGCACCTCGTCCGGGTCGAAGGACGGCTCGGTGGAGCGGCGGCGCGGCTCGCGCACCTTCACCACCGTGCGGACGCCGTCCTCGGTGGTCTCGGCGGTCTCGACGGCGCCGGCCTCACCACTGCGGCGGCGACGGCGGCGACGGCGGCGCGACGAGGACAGGCCGGCGGCGAGGTCGTCGTCCTCGTCCTCCTCGTCGGCCGGCTCCTCGACGGCGGACTGCTCGGTCTCGGGCGCCTCGGCCTCGCCCTCCTCCGCCTCACCGCGACGGCGGCGGCGGCCACCCCGGCGGCGGCGGCGCGACGGGCGGCCGTCCTCCCACTCGTCCTCGGCCTCGGGGCCGGTGGCGGGGGTCTCGACGGCGGCGGGCGCCTCGGCGGGCGGCTCCTCGGCGACGGGCCTGGCCGCGACGGGCTTCTCGGCGACGGGCTTGGCCGCCGCCGGCTTCTCGGCGGCGGGCTTCTCCGCGGCGGGCTTCTGGCGGGCCGGGGTCTGCACCCGCACCGAGGTGCGGACGCGGCGGCGGCGGCCGACGCCGCTGTACTCGAACTCGTCCTCCGGCTCGCGCTCCGCCGGCGCGGCGGGCGCCTCGGCGGCGGCCGGCTGCGGGGCCGCCGACTGCGGGGCGGCCGACGCGGACGGGGCGACGTAGGGGGCGGGCTCCTGGAAGACCGGCGCCTGGAAGATCGCGGTGGACGGGCGGACCGCGCGGCGGCGCACCCGGTGCGGCGGCTCGGCCTCGGCGGCGGGCGCCGGGGCGGGCTGCTCGGCGGCGGGGGCCTCGGCCGGGGTCTCCTCGGCCTCGGGCTCCTCGACGGCGGGCTCCTCGGCCACCGGCTCCTCGACGGCGGGGGCGGCCTCGACCACCGGGGCGGCCTCGACCACGCGGCGGCGGCGGGCCCGGCGGGCCGGGGCGGCCGGGGCCTCCTCGGCGGGCGCCTCGACGGCCGCCGGCTCGACGACCGGCGCGGCGGCCGGCCCGGGCTCGGCGACGGCCTGCACCGGCTCCTCGACCGGCGCGGCCTCGGCCTTCTTGCGGGTCCGGCGGGCCCGCACGGGCTTCTCCGCCTTCTCCGCCGTCTCGGGCGCCTCGGCCGTCTCGACCTTCTCGGCCGCCTTGGCCTTCGCCGTCTTCCTCGCCTTGCCGGCGCCGGCCGCGACCACCGTCTCGCCGGCGTCCGGCGCGGTGACCACGATGGCGGTGGCCTCGGGCGCACCGGCGGGCGCCTCGGCACGCTTGCGGGTGCGGCGGGCCCGCACCGGCTTCTCCGCGGCCGGCTCGGCGGCGGCCGGCGTCTCGGCCGGCTTCACCTCGGTCTCGGCCGCGATGACCGTCTCGGCGCCCTCGGCGGCCGCGCCCTGGGGCGCTCCGGCCGGGCGGGACACCGCGCGGCGGCGCCGGCGCGGCGGCGCGGCGGACGCGCCCTCGCCACCGGTCGCGGCGGTGTCGTTCGGTTCCGTTGCCGCAGACTGCTGCGGATCGGTGTTCTCGAGCATGCGGGTGGATCTCCCGTCAGGCCCCCGGGCTCCGCATCCGGGCACGGCACGGCACCGGTGGCCGGCCGGCATCACGACGATGCTCGGGCCGGACCCTCTCACGGTGCCGCCGTGCGGACGCGAGGCCGCACAGGGGCTCGTAGTCTCGCTCGGCGCCCCGCGCTCGGCGGGGTGTCGAAAGTCTTCTGGTCTGACCAGTCTTCTGAGGTTTTCCCAAGCTGCGCCGTTCCCCAACCCCGGGTGGCTCCCGGACGGGGTCCTCGGGCCCACCGACCCTCGGGGTCGGCGGGCCGCAAGAGGCCGGCCTGTGCTTCGACGACGCTCGCTCCCCTGGGGAGCCGCGGGGGCCTGGAGGACCAGCGGGCCCAGTGGGGAACTGGACCCGGCCTCCGCCCGCTAGGCGGACGCGGTTGCGCGCGGCTCGCCGGCCGCCACAGGGCCGGCCGGGGCCGCGGCGCGGTCGAGCGCCAGCGGGTCGGTCACCGTGCCGGTCCCCTCGTCGAGCGGCCCCTGCGCCAGCCTGGTCACCTCTGCGGGGACCGGCGGCGCCAGGTCGGCCGTCGCACGGAGACCGGACAACACGTCGTCGGGTCGTACGGCGGGTGTGGCGTGTCGTACTACCAGGCGCAGTATCGCACAGGGACGCCCGGTCCGAACATCGCGGGCCTCTTCGCCCGCCGTGTCCGCACCGCCGTCGACCTGCGCGGGGAGGACTTCGAGAGCCGCCACCGCGCCGCGCGCGTCGAAGACCCGGACGCCGTTCTTGGTGAGGCGTTCGACCTCGACCCGCTCCTCGGCGAGGAACGCCGCGACCGCGCGGCCCGCCTCCTGCGGCTCGACCCCGTCGAGCCGCACCCGCCACTCGGAGGCCTCCAGGCGCTCCACGAAGTTGGGCGTGCGCACCTCGACCGCGTCGATCACGTCGAGGCCCCCGGGCAGCGACTCGTCCAGTTGGACGCGCAGTTCCTCGGGGTCGCGGGGGGCGGCGAGCCCGATCTCCAGGTACTCCGCCTCGCTGGCCACACCGGTCGGCGCGGCGTTGGCGTAGGACACCTTGGGGTGCGGGGTGAAGCCGGCCGAGTAGGCCATCGGCACCGCCGACCGGCGCAGGGCGCGCTCGAAGGCGCGCTGGAAGTCGCGGTGGCTGGTGAAGCGGAGCCGGCCGCGCTTGGTGTAGCGGAGACGGATCCGCTGCACCGTCGGCGCGGGCGGCGGACCGTCGGGCGTGCGGCGTGCCAGGTCGCTCAGTCCTTCGTCAGTTTTTCCCCGTCCGCAGCGGCGGGGTTCTCCCGCCACCGTCCGGACGCTGTCACCTCAAAGGGTACGCGCCCCGACCCACCCCTCGCCCCGCCCCCGGCCGACGCCCGGCTCTCAGGCCGGCGCCCCGGGCTCCGCGAGCCACCGGGTCCTGAGCCCGGGACGCCAGTCGTGCGCTTTCGATCGGGCCGGGCAGAGCGTTCCGCCTCGGTCGACGGAGCGCCCCCTCGGACAGGTCCGACGGGGCGCTCCGGATGTACGAACTACTTGTTCACCACGGTGAGCGGCAGGAGCTTCTTGCCGGTGGGGCCGATCTGGATGTGGGTGTCCATCTGGGGACACACGCCGCAGTCGAAGCACGGGGTCCAGCGGCAGTCGTCGACCTCGACCTCCTCCAGGGCGTCCTGCCAGTCCTCCCAGAGCCAGTCCTTGTCGAGGCCGCTGTCCAGGTGGTCCCAGGGCAGGACCTCCTCGTAGCCGCGCTCGCGGGTGGTGTACCAGTCGACGTCGACGCCGGTGCCGGCCAGGCCCTTCCCGGCGGACGCCATCCAGCGGTCGTAGGAGAAGTGCTCGCGCCAGCCGTCGAAGCGGCCGCCGTCCTCGTAGACCGCGCGGATGATCGCGCCGACCCGGCGGTCACCGCGGGAGAGCAGGCCCTCGACGATGCCGGGCTTGCCGTCGTGGTAGCGGTAGCCGATGTTCTTGCCGTACTTGCGGTCGCCGCGGATCGAGTCGCGCAGCTTGGCCAGGCGGGCGTCGGTGGCCTCGGCGGACAGCTGCGGGGCCCACTGGAACGGGGTGTGCGGCTTGGGCACGAACCCGCCGATGGAGACGGTGCAGCGGATGTCGTTCTGGCCGGTGACCTCGCGGCCCTTCTGGATGACGTTCTTCGCCATCTCGCCGATCTGGAGCACGTCCTCGTCGGTCTCGGTGGGCAGGCCGCACATGAAGTACAGCTTCACCTGGCGCCAGCCGTTGCCGTAGGCGGTGGCGACGGTGCGGATGAGGTCCTCCTCCGACACCATCTTGTTGATCACCTTGCGCATGCGCTCGCTGCCGCCCTCGGGGGCGAAGGTGAGGCCGGAGCGGCGGCCGTTGCGGCTGAGCTCGTTGGCGAGGTCGATGTTGAAGGCGTCCACGCGGGTGGACGGCAGCGACAGGCCGATCTTGTCGTCCGCGTAGCGGTCGGCCAGACCCTTGGCGACGTCGCCGATCTCCGTGTGGTCCGCGGAGGACAGCGACAGCAGGCCGACCTCCTCGAAGCCGGTGGCCTTGAGCCCGCGCTCGACCATCTCGCCGATGCCGGTGATGCTTCGCTCCCGCACGGGGCGCGTGATCATGCCGGCCTGGCAGAAACGGCAGCCGCGGGTGCAGCCGCGGAAGATCTCCACGGACATCCGCTCGTGCACGGTCTCCGCGAGCGGGACGAGCGGCTGCTTCGGGTAGGGCCACTCGTCGAGGTCCATCACGGTGTGCTTGGAGACCCGCCACGGCACACCGGGGGCGTTGGGGACGACGCGCCCGATCCGGCCGTCGGCCAGGTACTCGACGTCGTAGAACTTCGGGACGTACACGCCGCCGGTGCGCGCCAGGCGCAGCAGCAGTTCGTCGCGCCCGCCGGGGCGTCCCTCGGCCTTCCACTCCCGGACGATCCGCGTGATGTCCAGCACGGCCTGCTCGCCGTCGCCGATCACCGCGCAGTCGATGAAGTCCGCGATCGGCTCGGGGTTGAACGCGGCGTGGCCGCCGGCCAGCACGACCGGGTCCTCGTCGGTCCGGTCGCGGGCCTCCAGCGGGATGCCGGCCAGTTCGAGCGCGGCCAGCATGTTGGTGTAGCCCAGCTCGGTGGAGAAGGAGAGCCCGAACACGTCGAAGGCGCGCACCGGCCGGTGGGCGTCCACGGTGAACTGGGGGACGCCGTGCTCGCGCATCAGCGCCTCGAGGTCCGGCCAGACGCTGTAGGTGCGCTCGGCCAGGACGCCCTCCTGCTCGTTGAGCACCTCGTAGAGGATCATGACGCCCTGGTTGGGCAGGCCCACCTCGTAGGCGTCGGGGTACATCAGCGCCCAGCGGACGTCGCAGGCGTCCCAGTCCTTGACGGTCGAGTTGAGCTCGCCGCCGACGTACTGGATCGGCTTCTGGACGTGCGGGAGGAGGGCCTCCAGGCGTGGGAAGACCGATTCGACAGTCATGAGTACTAGGAACCCTTACGACGTTCGGGACCGCCGCGCGCTTGGCGGGGGCGACGGCTGGGAGGGGTGACCCTCAAGGGTAGCCGAACCGCCGCGGCCCCCGGCGCGGCCGAGGGCGGGATCCGCGGCCCGGGGCGGGGATCCCGGCACGTGAACGCGGCCCCACCGGCGCTCCACCGCGAGCCCACCGCGGCCCCACCGCGGGTGCCCGACGACTGTTGACACGCTCGGAGCGCGCGTGCGGTACTGGCAAGGCTCCACCGGAAGGTCCTGTGCGCCCCCGGAACGAGGGAGTTGGCCGCGCGCGCACCGGCCGTGCCGGGAGGGCCCGGCGCGAGCCCGCGCCCGTGCTCCCGGCCGAGGCCCCCGACCGCGTCGCCCCGCCCGCCCCCGAGGACAGGAGAGCCATGACCGACACGGGCCGGCGGACGCGCCGGGTCGAAGCCCCCCGCCACGCCACCGGGACCTCAGGCACCGCGAGCTATCCGACGGTGGCGCGCGCGGTCGCCGCGGCCCGCCGGCTGGCCCGCCGCCACCCCGGGCGCTGCCGGGTCCGCGAGGTGGGCCGTTCCCGGGCGGGGCGCCCGCTGGTGCTGCTCTCGGTGGACGAGGGCGAGCACACGGTGCTGGCCGTCGGCGGGCCGCACCCCAACGAGCCGGTCGGCCTGGCCGCCGCCGTCGGGCTGGCCGAGCGGGTGCTGGAGCTGCCGCCCCGTCCGGGGGTCGGCTGGCACGTGCTGCTCTGCCTGGACCCGGACGGCGCCGCGCTCAACGAGGGCTGGCTGCACGGCCCGCTCACCGCGGCCCGGCACTACGAGCACTTCTTCCGCCCGGCCTTCCACGAACAGCCGGAACTGCTGCCGCACCCGGACGGCCCGCTGGCCCCGATGCCGGAGAGCCGGGTGCTCACCGGGCTGATCGACGAGCTGCGCCCGGTCCTCCAGTGCTCGCTGCACGGCGTGGACTTCGGCGGCGCGTTCGTGCAGCTCACCCGGCCGCTGCCGGCCCTGGCCGACCGCTTCGCCCGCTCGGTGGCGCGCGGCGGCATCCCGCTGGACGTCGACTCCTACGACGCGGTCGGCTGGGACAGCCCGGCCCCGGGGACGTACGTGATGCCGGCACCGGGCCGGCGCCGGCAGCCGCTGCCGGACCGACCGGAGCTGTCCACCTGGTCGTACGCGGGGCGCTACGGCGGCACCACGGCGGTGCTGGAGGTGCCGATGTGGGCGGTCGACGCGGTCGGCGACGCCCGCCCGGCGCCGGACGTGCGCGCCGCCGTCGGGGCCTGCGCCGACCGGCTGGGCGGCCGGGTCGCGGAGCTGGCCGCCCTGCTGCCGCAGGTGCCTCCGCACGCCGGGGTGGCGTACGGGCCGCTGCTGCGCGCCGTCGAGTTCAACCTGGCGGTCTGTCTGCCGGTGGTGGAGGACTGGCTCGCCACCTGGTCCTCGGCGCCGCTGACGGTGTCCCGGGTGACGGCGGCGCGGATCGCCGCCGAGCGGGCGCCGCTGCGGATCGCCTCGATGCTGCTGCGGCTGCTCGCGGACTGCGGGGGCCCCGCGGCGGACGCGGCCCGGGCGCGCGCCCGGGGCGTCGTCGCGGCGAGCCTGGAGGGCCTGCACCGGCTGGGCGCCCGCTGGGTGCCGGTGGAGACCCAGGTCGCCCACCAGACCCGGGCGGTGTTCGCCGCCGCCGACCTCCTGCTGCCCCCGGGGTAGCGCCGTCCGGTCGCCGTTCAGGCGGCGGGCAGCGGCAGCAGGAACGGCTCGACCAGGCAGGCCAGCCGGTGCTCGCCGGCCGCCGTCGGGTGCAGGCCGTCGGCGTACACCCCGTCCGCCTCGGCGAGCGGCAGGACGTCACGTCCGTCGACCAGGTGCAGCCGCCGGTCGCCGAGCCGCTGGAGCACCCGCACGGCCGCGCCGGTCAGCTCGCGGACCCCGGCCAGGGTCAGCCCGGCGGCGTTGACCGCGTGTTCCCGCTCCACCGACGGCAGGGCGGCGATCACCGCGATCGGCGTGTCCGGGTGCCCGTCGCGGACGGTCTCGACGAAGCCGCACACCGCCGAGCCCCAGGTGCGGGCGGTGAAGGCCGACCTGATGTAGGCGTTGGTGCCGATCTCCAGGGTGATCAGCTCGGCGGGGGTGTCCCGGACGACCCGGGCGACCACCGGGTCCAGATAGGCCTGCCCGGCGAAGCCGAGGTTGCGCAGCCGCCAGCCGTGCCGGCGCGCGAGCAGCGCGGTCCAGCTCTCCGAGGGCCCGTGCGGGAACATCGCGTGCGTCAGTGAGCTGCCGTAGGCGCTCCAGCGCGGGCCGGTGCGCGCGACCGGCTCCAGCAGCCGGTGACCGCGCAGCCCGACGGCCGCGAGGCGGGTGGGGGACAGGTGCGGAAGCCAGACCTCGATGTCGGCCGGGACGCCGGGCAGGGCGACGGTGAGCCGCGCGCGGCCGGGTTCCGGGCGCCGCCGGTCGACGAGCACGCCGTCGGCGAGGACGTCCAGGGGCGCGCCGCCCGCCTGCGCATCGAGGTCCAGCAGCAGCCGGTCCGCGTCGGTGCGCACCGCGAAGCGGGCGCCGGCCGGCATCGCGGCGAGCCGGTCGAGGTCGTCGCTGAGCGCGGTGGCGATCCGTTCCCGTGGCATCCGCAGCGGCAGCACGGTCCCGCCGGTCCGTTCGAAACCGCAGACACCGTCCCAGCCGAGGCGTTCGTCCGCCGGGTCGAACCACTGCTCCCCCGCCTGCCCGGTCCCGGTCATCGCCCACCCCGAATCCGTCTGTCGGTCAACAATCTGATCCTCCATCACGTATGCTCACCAAAACGTAGAGGACAAAATCATCTACCGTCAAACAATCTCTGGGGAGCGTTATGCTGGCCGTCCACCACCGAAGGAGCCCCGATGGCCACCGCCCCCAGGCCCGCCCGCCTCGCCTCCCCCAGCCGGGCGGACGACAGCGGCGAGCGGCGGCGCTACTTCGCCGCGCTCACCCTGGAGCGCCCGGACGTCGCCCTGTGCCGGGCCACCACCGCGGTCGCCCGCTCCATCGAGGAGCGGCTCTCCGGCGGCCCCCTCACGGTGCCCCAGCACCTGGTGCTCAAGATGCTCGCCGCCGTCGGCAGCTGCTCCCAGCAGGAGCTCAGCGAACAGCTGCGGATCGACCGCAGCGTCATGGTCGGCTGCGTCGACACCCTGGAGGGCGCCGGTCTGGTCCGCCGCGAGCGCCACCCCCGCGACCGCCGTGCCTACGCCGTCACCCTCACCGCGGAGGGCACCGCCGCCCTCGCCGAGGCCGAACGCGCCATGGCCCCGGTCCTGGACCACGCCTTCGCCGCCCTCACCCCGCAGGAGCGCGCGACGCTGGCCCGTCTCACCCGCAAGCTCCTCGACGTCCCGCCGGCCGACTGAGGCGCCCCGCCCCGCGGCCGGCCCACCGAACCCGGAGGCCACCGGCCGTGCCGCAGCTCGATCTGACCGCCGACCAGCTCCTCACCACCACCCGGGCCGTACGCCGGCGCCTCGACCTCACCCGCCCGGTCGACCGGGCGCTGGTCGAGGAGTGCCTGGCCCTCGCCACCCAGGCCCCCACCGGCCGCAACCGCCAGCGCTGGGACTTCGTGGTGGTCACCGACCCCGGGCGGCGCGCGGCCCTCGCCGGCCTCTACCGGCTCGGCCTGACCCGCCCCCGCGACCCCGTCGCCCGCACCGGCCTGGACCGCACCGCCGAGGACACCGCCCGCCGGCTGCGGCTGGCCGTGAGCGCCCAGCACCTCTTCGACCACCTGCACGAGGTCCCCGTCCTGGTGGTGCCCTGCGTGCGGATCGAGGGCCGGCACGAACTGGCCGGCCACGTCGGCCAGGCCAACACCTGGGGCTCGATCCTCCCGGCCGTCTGGCAGTTCATGCTCGCCGCCCGCTCCCGCGGCCTCGGCACCGCCTGGACCACCCCGCACCTGCACTACGAGCGCGAGGCCGCCGAGCTGCTCGGCATCCCCTACGAGACGGTCGCCCAGGCCGCGCTCGTCCCGCTCGCCCACACCCTGGGCACCGACTTCCGCCCCGGCCCGCGCGTGGACACGGCGCGGATCACCCACTGGGACAGCTGGTAGGCGCCGGACGCGCGAAGGGCCGGCCCGGGGAACCACCCCGGACCGGCCCGGCGCCGGCGGACCCGCTCAGGCCGCTATCGGCCGCTGGCTCTGCACCGCCTGCAGCAGCCCGATCGCCACCCAGGTCGAGAACATCGACGAGCCTCCGTAGGAGACGAACGGCAGCGGGATGCCGGCCACCGGCATGATGCCCAGGCACATCCCTATGTTCTCGAAGCCCTGGAAGGCGAACCAGGCGACCACCCCGGCCGCCACGATGGTGCCGTACAGGTCGGTGGCCTGGCGGGCGATCCGGCAGGCCCGCCACAGCACCACGCCGAGCAGCACGATGATCGCCATCGCCCCGAGGAAGCCCAGCTCCTCGCCGGCCACCGTGAACACGAAGTCGGTCTGCTGCTCCGGCACGAACTGCCCGGTGGTCTGCGTCCCGTGGAACAGGCCCTTGCCGGTCAGCCCGCCGGAGCCGATCGCGATCCGGGCCTGCGCGGTGTTGTAGCCGACGCCCGAGGGGTCGAGCGCCGGGTTGGCGAAGGCCGCGAAGCGGTCGATCTGGTACTTGCTCAGCACCCCGAGCTTCCAGATCGCCACGCAGCCGCCGACACCGGCCAGGATGAGCCCGAACACCCAGCGGTTGGCCGCGCCGGAGGCCAGCAGGATGCCCAGCACGATGACGGCCATCACCATCACCGAGCCGGCGTCCGGCATCAGCATCACTATGGCCATCGGCAGGGTCGCCCAGACCAGCGCGCGGAACACCGCCTTGTTCGCCGGGTACTCCCGCTCCCCCGCGTCCACCTGGTCGGACAGCACGACCGCCATCGACAGCACGATCGCCACCTTGGCGAACTCGGCCGGCTGCACCGAGAAGCCGCCGCCCAGCTGGATCCAGGAGTGCTGGCCGTTGATGGTCGAGCCGAGCGGGCTCAGCGTGGCCAGCAGCAGCAGGATCACGCCGGCGTACAGGAACGGCACGACGGTGCGGAAGCGCCGGCTCCCTATCGCTATCACCACCGCGCACAGCACCGCCCCGATCAGGACGTTGGTCAGGTGCCGGAACAGGAAGTACTGCGGGTCGCCGTGGGTGAGCGTGTCGCGCCCCCGGGTCGCCGACCAGACCAGCAGCGAGCTGCCCAGCGAGAGGACCGCCGCGGCCAGCAGCAGTATCCAGTCGATCCGCCACAGCGGGGAGTCCTTGGCCAGGGCCTTGGGCACCCCGCCGCGCTGCGGCGCGAGCCGCAGCTGGCGGTACGAGCCGTAGGAGGTCATGCCCGGCCCCTTCCGGTGGAACGGGTGGGTTCGACGGCGGCCACGGCCGCGACGAGCACCGGTGCGGTGCCGCCGGGCTGCGCCGGGTCCAGGAAGACCCGCGGCGAGTCGCCGCTCACCCCGGGGTCGCCGGCCGGGTCGCCGCCGGCGAACGAGGCCGGCTTGACGACCGCGGTGCCGTCCGGGTTGAACGTCGGCAGCTCGGCCTGCGGCTTGGGCAGCAGCGCCTTGCCCTGGTCGATGTTGCCCTTGTCGTCGACGCCGTACAGCGACTGGTAGATCCGCCGGATCGCGTCGCCGGAGCCGCCGGAGCCGGTGCCGCCCTGGCTTATCGTCATCACGACCGCGTAGTCGCGGCTGTAGGTGGTCAGGTACGAGGTGGTCTGCTTGCCCTCGACCTCGGCGGTGCCGGTCTTGGCGTGCAGCTCGATCTTGTCCTGCGGCCAGCCCGCGCCGGTGAACTTCCACGCGGCGGTACCGGTGGAGACGACGCCCTTGGTCGCCTCGTCGATGTACTGCAGGGTCCTGGCGTCGGTCGGCAGCTTGCCGTCCTCGTGCGGGGCGATCTCGCGGACCAGCTCGCCGCTCGGGCTTATCACCGCCTTGGCGACGGTCGGCCGCCAGAGCGTTCCCCCGTTGGCGAGCGCCGCGTAGATCCGCGCCATCTGCAGCGGGGTGACCAGGGTGTCGCCCTGGCCGATCGCGTAGTTGACGGCGTCACCGGCGCGCAGCACGTAGCCGTCGACGCAGTTCTCCTTGGCGATCAGGTCGGCGTACTCCTTGCCGCCCTTCTCGGCCTGCTTGCACCAGGCGTCCTTGTTGGCGTCGTAGAAGGACTGCTTCCACTGGCGGTCCGGCACCCGGCCGGTGGCCTCGGACGGCAGGTCGATGCCGGTCTTGGCGCCGAGGCCGAACTGGTGGGCGGTCTTGTAGAACCAGTCGCCGGTCTCCTTCTTCGGCTTGATGCCGCCGTCGGCCATCCACTGGTCGTAGGCGAGGCCGTAGAAGACGGTGTCGCAGGAGACCTCCAGGGCCCGGGCCAGGGTGATCGAGCCGTGGCCCTGGCTCTCGAAGTTCTTGAACTCGCGGCCGCCGATGGTCAGGCTGCTCGGGCAGGGGTAGTTGCCGTTGAGCGCGTAGCCGGCCTGCGCGGCGGCGGCGGTGGAGACCACCTTGAAGGTGGAACCGGGGGCGGACTGGCCCTGTATGGCCCGGTTCAGCAGTGGGAAGTTGGAGTCCTTGCTGGTCAGTGCCTGGTAGTCCTTGCCGGAGATGCCGCCCTGCCACAGGTTGGGATCGTAGGTCGGGGCGCTGGCCATCGCCACGATCCGCCCGGTGTGCACGTCCATCACGACGGCGGCGCCGGAGTCCGCCTCGTAGTTGCGGTTGGTGTTCTTGTCGAAGGTCTTGCGGGCGTCGGCCATCGCCTGCGCCAGGTTGTCCTCGACGACCTTCTGCACCCGGGCGTCGATGCTGGTGACCAGGTTGTTGCCGGTCTGCGGGGCGGCCTGGTCGGCGGTGCCGATGACCCGCCCGAGGTTGTCCACCTCCAGCTTGGTGATGCCGGCGGTGCCGCGCAGGTCGCGGTCGTAGACGGACTCCAGCCCGGCGCGGCCGATCTGGTCGGCCGGAAGGTAGCGCTCCAGGCCGGCCTTGTCCGCGGTCTTGGAGACCTCCTCGTCGGTGACCGGCGAGAGGTAGCCGAGCACCTGGGCGAGGTTGGCGCCCTCGGCGCCGGTGTAGTGGCGCACCGCGGTGGGCTGGGCGGTGACCCCGGGGAAGTCCTCGCGGCGCTCCATTATCTGCATCGCCTGCTGGGTGGTCGCCTCCTTGGTGACCGGGATCGGCTGGTAGGGCGAGCCGTTCCAGCAGGGCTGCGGGGTCTTGGCGTCGCAGAGCCGGACCTTCTCCTGGACGTCCTTGGCGGGCATCCCGAGCACCTCGGCGAGCCGGCTCAGCACCGCCTTGCCGCCGTCCTTCTGCTGGAGCAGCGAGGTGCGGCTGACCGAGACGACCAGCTTGGTCTCGTTGCCGGCCAGGATGCGCCCGGAGGCGTCCAGGATCTCGCCGCGCACGGCCGGTTCGACGACCTCGCGGATGTGGTTGCCGGTCGCCTTGGCGGTGTAGACGCTGGCGTTGCGGATCTGCAGGTACCACAGCCGTCCGCCGAGGGTGGCGAGCAGCGAGAGCACCAGGATCTGCAGCACCACCAGACGGATCGTCACCCGCCGGGTACGGCCGGTCTCGGGGATGTTGCTCACGTCTCGTGCGCTCCAAAACAGAACAAGGGGCGGGCGGGCTGGTCGGTCCGGGGCGGGCCGGTGGCTACGGGCGCTTCCCCGCGCCGAGCAGGCGCTTTCTCTTGTAGGACGGGCCGGTCGCGGCGTCCCGGGTGGTGCGGTAGCGGGCCAGGGTGCCCAGGCCCGGGCCGCCCTCGTCGTCCTCGGCGACGGCCAGCGGGTCCTTGCCGAAGCGGCGGGCGACCAGCATCACGGCGGGCACCACGAAGGGGGCGAGCAGCAGGTCGTAGAGCAGGGCGGTGAGGACCAGCTGGCCGAGCCCGACGTGCCGGGCGGCGGTGTCGCCGACCAGCGCGCCGACCATGGCGTACAGCAGGGTGGAGGCGATCGCGGCGCCGGCCACCACCAGCAGCGCGCTGGAGACCGAGCGCTGCCGGCCGTGCTCGGGGCGCAGCAGTCCGGCGGCGTAGCCCATCAGGCAGAGCACCAGCGCGTAGCGGCCGATGGCGTGGTCGGAGGGCGGGGCGAGGTCGGCCAGCAGGCCGGCCGCGAAGCCGACCAGGCAGCCGCCGGTCGGTCCGTAGACCAGGGCGAGGCCGACGACCACGAGCAGCAGTATGTCGGGGGTGGCCCCGGGCAGTTGCAGCCGGCCGAAGACGCTGACCTGGAGCAGCAGGCCGAGCAGGATCAGCACGGCGGAGACGGGGACGCGGGCGAGGCGCATGGCTCAGTTCCCCCCAGTGGGCTTGGCGGGCGGGGCGGCGGCGGGGGCCGCCGGCGCGGCGGGCGCGGCCGGGGCGGCCTGGCCCTGGGCGGCCGGTGCGGGGGCGGGCGGCAGCACGGCGTCGCGCGGGTCGGTGCGCGGCGGGACGACGACCACGCCGACCAGGTCGAGCCGGGTGAACTGGACGAAGGGCTCGACCAGGACGGTCTTGGTGAGCTGCCCGGGGGTGGCCTCGACCTGGACGACCTTGCCGACCGGCACACCGGGGACGAACGGGCGGCCGCTCTGCGAGCCGAAGGTGACCAGCCGGTCGCCCTCCTTGACCTGGGCCTTGCCGTTGAGCAGCGAGACCTTCATGGCGCTGGTGCCGCCGCCGGCCGCGAAGCCGATCTCGCCGCTGCCCTCCAGCCGGGTGCCGGCGGTGAAGCCGGGGTCGGAGGCGAGCAGCACGGTGGAGGTGGTCGGGGCGACGGTGGTGATCCGGCCGACCAGGCCCTGGCCGTTGATGACGGTCATGTCGCGGGTGAGGCCGTCGTCGCTGCCGGCGTCGATGGTGATGGTCCAGGAGAAGCCCTGGGCCGGGCCGATCGCGATGGTCTGGGCGGCCTTGACGGTGTAGCCGCCGGCGCCTGCGGTGCGCAGCAGGTCGTCGAGCTGCTTGGTGCGCCCGCCGGCCATGTCGGAGGAGGCGAGCTTCTGCCGCAGTTCGGTGTTCTCGCGGGCGAGCTGGTCGGTGCGCCCGCTGTGCGAGGCGGCGTCGCGGAAGGCGCGGACGGTGTCGGCGACCGGGTCGACGGCGGTGGCGGCGCCGCGTTCGACCGGGCCGAGGACGGCGGCGGCCGCGCGCCGGGCGCCGCCGAGCGGGGAGCTCTCACCGCCCTTGATGTCCACGGTGATCAGTGCGAAGGCGACCGCCACCAGCAGGATGAGCAGCAGCCGGCTCTCTCGTGTGTCCCTCACGGTGCTGGTACTGCCCCTTCGTACCCCTGGCCGCCGTCCCGGGCTGTGGACCCGGGCGGGGGCCCGTCAGTTCGGCTGGTGTGTCGGTTGTGCTAACGGCGCGGTGCGGCGTCGAGTACCTGCTGGAGAGCCTCGAACTCCTCGACGCACTTGCCGGAGCCGAGGGCGACGGAGTCCAGCGGGTTCTCCGCGATGTGGATCGGCATGCCGGTCTCCCGGCGCAGCCGCTCGTCCAGGCCGCGCAGCAGGGCGCCGCCGCCGGTGAGCACGATGCCCCGGTCCATGACGTCGCCGGCCAGCTCGGGCGGGCACTGGTCGAGGGTGGTCTTCACCGCGTCGATGATCGAGTTGACCGGTTCGTCGATGGCCTCGCGGACCTCGGCGGCGGAGATGACGACGGTCTTGGGCAGGCCGCTGACCAGGTCGCGGCCGCGGATCTCGGCGTGCTCGTCCTTCTCGCCCTCCAGGCCGAAGGCGGAGCCGATGCTCATCTTGATCTGTTCGGCGCTGCGCTCGCCGAGGAGCAGCGAGTACTCCTTCTTGATGTGCTGGACGATGGCGTTGTCCAGCTCGTCGCCGGCGACCCGGATGGACTGCGCGGTGACGATGCCGCCGAGCGAGATGACGGCGACCTCGGTGGTGCCGCCGCCGATGTCGACGACCATGTTGCCGGTGGGCTCGTGGACGGGCAGCCCGGCGCCGATGGCGGCGGCCATCGGCTCCTCGATGATGTGCACCTGGCGGCAGCCGGCCTGCAGGGAGGCCTCGATGACGGCGCGGCGCTCGACGCCGGTGATGCCGGAGGGGACGCAGACGACGACCCGGGGGCGGGCGAGGAAGCGGCGGCGGTGCACCTTGAGGATGAAGTAGCGCAGCATCCGCTCGGTGATCTCGAAGTCGGCGATCACGCCGTCCTTGAGCGGGCGGATGGCGACGATGTTGCCGGGAGTGCGGCCGATCATCTTCTTGGCCTCGGCGCCGACGGCGAGGATGCCCCCGGTGTTGGTGTTCACCGCGACCACGGACGGCTCGTTGAGGACGATGCCCTTGCCCCTGACGTACACCAGCGTGTTGGCAGTTCCGAGGTCGATCGCCAAGTCGCGGCCGATGAACGACAGGTTGCTCGCCATGGGGTGGGGTGCCTTTCCCGGGCTCGGAGTCTTGTGGGGTGGACGGTGTGCGCGCCCACGTGTGGGCGGCGACCAGCTGAGCTGCCTTACCGGGCCCTTGAGTCGCGTCCATCGTAGTCACGCCGGTCGGCACGGACGTCGACGTGGGGCATACCGTCCATTGTCCGGGGCGTGATCGCTTCTCCGGGCATTGGGACGCCGTGTCGGAGGGCCTGGTTCCCTATTTCCCGATAAGAATGCCCCGGCCGGGCCAATGGTCCCGACCGGGGCCCTCCGAAGGTCCCTGATGCTCCCGCGCCCGGTCGGATCAGGCGTGGGCGGGGAAGAAGATCTTGATCTCGCGCTCGGCCGACTCGACCGAGTCGGAGGCGTGGATCAGGTTCTCGCGGGTGATCGTCGCGTAGTCGCCGCGGATGGTGCCGGCCCCGGCCTCCAGCGGGTTGGTGGCGCCGGCCAGCATGCGGATGCCGGCGATGACCTCCTCGCCCTCGACGATCAGGGCGATGGACGGGCCGGAGGTCATGAACTCCAGCAGCGGCTCGTAGAACGGGCGGCCGACGTGCTCCGCGTAGTGCTGCTCCAGCGTCGCCCGGTCGAAGGTGCGCAGCTCGACGGCGGTCAGCCGCCAGCCGGCCTTGCGCTCGATGCGGCTGATGATCTCGCCGGCCAGGCCGCGCTTGACGGCGTCGGGCTTGAGCAGGACGAGAGTGCGCTGGGACACGGGGCGTCTCCTGGGGATCGGGTTCGGCGCGCACGCGGTTCTGCGCGCACGCGCGGATCCGCGTGCGCCGTGCGACTACGCAGAGGCTACCTTGCGTGAGCGAACGCGCCGGACCCGGTCCGCGGGGGCCTCAGGCGGGTGCGGCGGCGGCCCTGGCGGCCTTGATCTCGTCGATCTTGCGGCCGTAGTGCACCGAGCACCACCACAGGCCGGCGAAGACCGCGCCGAGCCCGAACATGGTCGGCACGACGAAGCCGCTGGCGATCAGCGCGAGCTGCAGGGCCCAGCCGACGGCCACCGCGCCGGGGCGGGTGATCATGCCGCAGAGCAGCAGGCACAGCGCCATGGCCACACCGCTGACGATCCACAGCGCTCCGGTGGACACGTCGGAGAGCTGCATCGCGACCAGCGCCGCGAAGAGCACCACGAAGGCCTCGCCGATCAGCGTCGAGGAGCAGAGCGTCCTCATCGTCACTTCCTCCCGAGCAGCAGGCGGGCCTCGCCCACCGTGATGACCGAACCGGTGACCAGCACCCCGGCGCCGCCGAGGTCGCCCTCCTCCTCGGCCAGGGTGACGGCGGCGGCGATGGCGTCGTCGAGCCGGGGCTCGACCTGGACGCGCTCCTCGCCGTAGATCTCGACCGCGAGCGCGGCCAGCTCGTCCACGTCCATCGCGCGGTGGGTGGAGTTGCGGGTGACGACGACCTCGGCGAGGACCGGCTCGAAGGCCTCCAGGAGGCCGGCCACGTCCTTGTCCCCGCTGGTGCCGATGACGCCGACCAGCCGGGTGAAGCCGAAGGACTCGGTGAGCGCGGTGACGGTGGCCCGGGCGCCGTGCGGGTTGTGGGCGGCGTCCAGGACGATGGTGGGGCTGCGCCGGACGACCTCCAGGCGGCCCGGGGAGGTGACGCCGGAGAACGCCTGGCGGACCTTGTCGGCGTCGAGCTGCCCGCCGCGGGCGCCGCCGACGCCGAAGAACGCCTCGACGGCGGCGAGCGCGAGGGCCGCGTTGTGCGCCTGGTGCTCGCCGTGCAGCGGCAGGAAGACGTCCTCGTACTCCTCGCCGCCGATCCCGCGCAGGGTCACCAGCTGGCCGCCGACCGCGAGTTCGCGGTGGATGACGCCGAACTCCATGCCCTCGCGGGCGACCGTGGCGTCGACCTCGACGGCCCGCCGCAGGATGGTCTCGGCGGCGTCGAGCTGCTGCTGGGCGACGACGGCGACCGCGCCGGACTTGATGATCCCGGACTTCTCGACGGCGATCTCGCCGGTGGTCTCCCCCAGCTTGTCGGTGTGGTCCAGGCCGATCGGGGTGATCACGGCGACGGCGGCGTCGATGACGTTGGTGGCGTCCCAGGAGCCGCCCATGCCGACCTCGACCACGGCGACGTCCACCGGGGCGTCGGCGAAGGCCGCGTAGGCCATGCCGGTGAGCACCTCGAAGAAGGACATCGCGACCGGCTCGCGCTCGTCGACCATCCGCACGTAGGGCTCGATGTCGCGGTAGACCTCGACGAAGCGCTCGGGGGTGATCGGGGCGCCGTCCAGGGTGATCCGCTCGGTGACGCTCTCCACGTGCGGGCTGGTGTAGCGGCCGGTGCGCAGCTCGAAGGCGCCCAGCAGCTGCTCGATCATCCGGGCGGTGGAGGTCTTGCCGTTGGTGCCGGTGATGTGGATGGACGGGAAGGACCGCTGGGGCTGGCCCAGGATGTCCATCAGGGCCTCGATCCGGTCGAGCGAGGGCTCCAGCTTGTTCTCCGGCCAGCGCTCGGAGAGTTCCACCTCGACGTCGCGCAGGGCGTCGCCGGTGCCGCCGTCGGCGGGGCGGAGGGTGTACGGGTTCGGGTCGGCCTTGTCGCTCACGACCACAGTCTACGGAGCCGGGCGCGGCACTCCCCACGGGGTGAGAACCACCACTTTGCCCGGGTTGACCGTTTCCCGCGTTTACTATCGATTTAGCGACATCAGACCGCAACGAAGCATTGATTCGCATGCCAAGAGAACAAATCACCTTTGATCTTTAGGAGCGCCACGCCATGCCCGACGCCCTGCGCGAGTTCTTCGACCTGCGTCGGGACACCTTCGTCTGGATCGGCGGGGTCGTCTCGCTGGCCCTGCTGGCCTACATGCTCCTGGTCTTCGGCCGTTTCCTGCTCTACTGGGCCGGCTCCCGGCACGCCTTCCGGCACAGCCGCCCGGCCGAACCCGGTGACCCCGCCGCCTTCGCCTGGCACCTGGTGATCCCCTGCCGGGACGAGGAGACGGTGATCACCCAGACCCTCGCCGGCCTGCGGGCCGTCGCCCCCGCCGCCCACCTGTGGGTGATCGACGACGACAGCGAGGACGCCACCCGCGCGCTGGTGCTCGCCGCCGCCGAGCACGACGGGCGCGTCCACCTCGTGCAGCGCCGCCGCCCGCACGCCCGGATCGGCAAGGGCGCCGCCCTCAACGCCGCCTACCGGGAGATCTCCGCCTGGCTGCCGCCCGGCACCGACCGCTCCCGGGTGGTCCTCGGCGTCGTCGACGCCGACGGGCGGCTCGACCCCGGCACCCTCGAACAGGTCTGCAACGAGCACGCGATGGGCCGCTCCGACACCGGCGCCGTGCAGATCGGCGTACGGATGCGCAACGCCGACGACGAACGCCCGCTGCCCGGCCGGGGCCGCGCCGCCAACGCGCTGGCCCGCGCCCTGGTCCGGATGCAGGACATCGAGTTCCGGGCGAACAACGCCGGCATGCAGCTGCTGCGCCGGCGCACCGGCAGCGTCGGCCTCGGCGGCAACGGCCAGTTCGTCCGGCTCACCGCCCTGGACACGCTGACCGCCGAGGAGGGCCGCGAGGGCCGCCCCTGGCCCGAGCGCGCCCTGCTGGAGGACTACGAGTCCGGCCTGGACCTGCGGCTGGCCGGCTGGCGGCTCACCCATGTCACCGACGCCGGCGTCTCCCAGGAGGCGCTGGTCTCCTGGCGGCGCTTCCTCACCCAGCGCACCCGCTGGGCCCAGGGCAACATGCAGTGCCTGCGCTACACCGGCCGGGTGCTGCGCTCGCCGCACTACCGGCCCGCCGGCAAGGCCGAGGTGCTCTACACCTTCCTCCAGCCGGTGGTCTGCGTGCTGCTGGTGGTGCTCACCCCGCTGTCGCTCGCGATCACCGGGGCCGGCCTCGTCCTCTTCCCCGAGGAGACCGCCGACTTCCAGCTGCGCTACGGCCCGTGGATGGCCCTGGTCTTCGTCCTCGCCACCCTGCCGATGGTCTTCTGGGGCCTCGCCTACCGCCGGCTCGTCCACCCCGGCCGGCGCCGGCTCACCGGTCTGCTCTGGGGGGTCCTGCTCTGGCTCTACGCCTACCACCTGTTCGTGGTCGCCACCCGGGCCGCCGTGCGCCTGCTGCTCGGCCGCAACGGCTGGGCCAAGACCCGGCGCAACGCCGAGAAGGTCACCCTCGGCGCCCCCACCGCGCTCGAATCCTGAGCCGCCCCTCCCTCTCCCCGCCCCCTCCTCCCCTCTCCCCGGACCCGAACGGAGCCGCCGCGCCATGACCCCGTACCCGTCCCCGAGGCCCGCCGACCGCCCGCTCGCCCCCGGCAGCGTCGCCGTCGTCCTCGGCACCCGCCCCGAGCTGGTCAAGCTCGCCCCGCTGATCCACGAGCTCGGCCCCGCCACCCGCCTGGTCCACACCGGCCAGCACTGGGACGAGGCGATGTCCGGCCGCTTCCTGCGCGACCTCGGCCTGCCCCGCCCCGAGCTGCTCACCGGCGTCGGCGGCCGCCCGCGGGCCGGCCAGATCGCCCAGTCGCTCGGCCAGCTCGACGCCGCCTTCGCCGGGGACCGCCCGGCCGCCGTCGTCGTCCAGGGCGACACCAACGCCACCCTGGCCGGCGCGCTCGCCGCCAACGCCCGGGACATCCCGCTGGTGCACGTCGAGGCCGGGCTGCGCAGCTTCGACCGGGCGATGCCCGAGGAGCACAACCGGGTGATGGTCGACCACGTCGCCGACCTGCTGTGCGCCGCCACCCCCGGCAACGCCGCCAACCTGCGCGCCGAGTCGCTGCCCGGGGAGCGGATCGCGCTCACCGGCAACACCGTCGTCGAGGTGGTCTGCGGCTCGCTGCCCGACCCCCGCGACCGGGCGGCCCTGCTCGCCCGGCACGGTCTCGCCGCGGACGGCTACGTGCTGGCCACCGTCCACCGGCCGGAGAACACCGACACCGCCGAGGCGCTCGGCGCCGTCCTCGCCGAACTCGACCGGATCGCCCGGGCCGGCACCCCGGTGCTGTTCCCGATGCACCCGCGCACCCGGGCCGCCGTCGAGCGGTTCGCCCTGGACGGCCTGCTGGAGCGGCTCGCGGTGACCGGGCCGGTCGGCTACGCGGACTTCCTCGGCCTGGCCCGGCACGCCGCGCTGCTGGTCTCCGACTCCGGCGGGGTACAGGAGGAGTGCACCGTGCTCGGCCGCCCGCTGCTGGTGGTGCGCCGCTCCACCGAGCGGCCCGAGGCCGTCGAGGCCGGCTTCGCCGCGCTGGTGGCGCCCGGCGCCGAGCTCGGCGAGCACGCCCGGGCCTGGCTGGCCGACACCCCCGAGAGGCTCGCCCGGCTCGCGTCCGCCCCCAGCCCGTACGGCGACGGCCTGGCCTCCGCCCGGATCGCCGCCCTGACCGCCCGGCTGGCCGGGCGGCCCGACCGGGCGCCCGCCGCACCGCCGCTGGCCGCCTGAGCCGGGCCTTCGCCGAGGGCCCCTCGCCGGGGCCCTCTTGACAGCGGAATTGGTCTACTCCACCTTGTGAGGGCAAGTCTCCTACTCCGGCAGGGACTTGAGTTGTCGGTAGCTCCCGCACGCATACCCGTCGACACCCGGACGGCTCTCCCCCACGGGAGCCGCCGGCCTCCCCCACAGGAGCTGGAGTCATGCCACCTGCCCGACAGCGGCGCCCGCGCGCCGTCCACTCGATGCTCGCCGGCGCCAGTGCCGTCGCCATCGGCCTGAGCGGCCTCGTCCTCGCCGGCGGCACCGGCGCGCACGCCGCGGCCGACGTCGAACTGATCACCAACGGCGGCTTCGAGGACGCCAGCCGCCTCAACGGCTGGACCTGTACGGCCGGAGCCCCGGAGACCACCACGGTCCACTCCGGCACCGGCGCACTGCGCTCCACCCCGGGCGGCGGTGGCACCGGCGAGTGCACCCAGACCGTCGCGGTCAAGCCGTCCTCGACCTACACCCTGAGCAGCTGGGTCCAGGGCTCGTACGTCTACCTCGGCGCCCGCGGCACCGGCGGCACCGACCCGAGCACCTGGACGCCCGGCGGCAGCGCCTGGTCAAAGCTCAGCACCACCTTCACCACCGGGGCGAGCACCACCAGCGTCACCGTCTACCTGCACGGCTGGTACGGGCAGCCGGCCTTCCTGGCCGACGACGTGTCACTGCTCGGCCCGGGCGACCCCAAGCCCTCCCCCACCGCGACCAGCCCGACCGGCCCCGGCAGCCCGTCGCCCACCGACACCACCACGCCCTCCCCCACCGCCACCACGCCGCGGCCGCCGTCCAAGCACCTGCTGACCGGCTACTGGCAGAACTTCGACAACGGCGCCACCCTGCAGCGGATCAGCGACGTCCCGGCCGCCTACGACATCATCGCGGTCTCCTTCGCCGAGGCCACCGGCACGCCCGGCGGCCTGGGCTTCACCCTGGACCCGACGCTCTCCTCCCGGCTCGGCGGCTACACCGAGGCCCAGTTCAAGGCCGACATCGCGGCCAAGAAGGCGGCCGGCAAGAAGGTGATCCTCTCGGTCGGCGGCGAGAAGGGCACCGTCTCCGTCAGCAGCGCCACCTCGGCCACCAACTTCGCCAACAGCGCCTGGTCCCTGATGCAGACCTACGGCTTCGACGGCGTGGACATCGACCTGGAGAACGGCATCAACTCCACCTACATGGGCCAGGCGCTGCACTCGCTGGCCGCCAGGGCCGGCTCCGGCTTCACGCTCACCATGGCGCCGCAGACCATCGACATGCAGTCCACCGGCATGGAGTACTTCAAGCTGGCGCTGAACGTGAAGGACATCCTCACCATCGTCAACACGCAGTACTACAACTCCGGCGCCATGCTCGGCTGCGACGGCCAGGTGTACTCCCAGGGCACCGTCAACTTCCTCACCGGGCTGGCCTGCATCCAGCTCAAGGGCGGGCTGCGGCCCGACCAGGTGGGCCTCGGCGTCCCGGCCTCCACCAGCGCCGCCGGCGGCGGCTACGTCAGCCCGAGCGTGGTCAACAACGCGCTGGACTGCCTGGCCTCCGGCACCAACTGCGGCAGCTTCAAGCCCGACACCAAGTGGCCCGGCATCGGCGGGGCGATGACCTGGTCGACCAACTGGGACGCCAAGGCGGGCGGCGGCATCGCCTCCACCGTCGGCTCGCACCTGCACGCGATGCCGTAACCGGCACGCGGCCGCGGGGCCCGGGCCGGGATCAGACCCCGGCCCGGGCCTCCGGCACACCCGCGGGCGCGACGCCGTGCCGGCGGCGCAGCTCGGCGGTGATCTCGGCGAGCTCGCCCTCCGGCAGCAGCGGCAGCATCATCGCCACGCCCTGGAGCAGGCCGCCGAGCAGGAAGGTGGTGTCGGGAGTGGTGGCGACCAGGCCGCGGACCTCGGCCACCGAGCCCTCGGCGACCGCCTCGATCAGCCGGGCGGCGTCCACGCTCTCCTCGTCGACGTGGACGGCGCCGGTGTCGTCCGGGGCGCGCCGGGCCATCGCCCGCAGCACCCGGTCGCCGACCTCGGGGGCGTAGGCCTTGCGGACCGCCTCGGCCGCGATCCAGGTGAGCAGGGTGGTCACCTCGCGCTCGACGTGCTCCTCGAACAGCCGGTCCAACGCGTGGTCGAACGCGAGCTGGTTTCCGTGCCGGAAGGCGAGCAGCAGCGTCGCCGCCCGTCCCTTGGCCTCCTCGACCGCCTCGGCAGGCAGTTCGTCGGCCAGCTCCTCGGTCACCATCACGTCCATGCCCTCCCGTCGCTCCTCGCTGTCCGGAACTCGAAGCACACCGTACACAGTCGACCTGGAAACTTCCGCGAGCGCGCGCGGGCAAGACCCGAATGAATTCGGGCGGAATACGGCCCCACCCGGTCCGGGATGAATATTCGCCGGAAGGGAGCAACGGATTGGGCTATTGGGCCGCACGATTTTCCGACCTCCGGAAAAACGGCGGAGCCGCACCCCGCGTCGGCGGGGTGCGGCTCCGGGGAACCGTCGGCGTGTCAGCCCTGCGGCAGCGCCGCGAGCTGGGCGGTGATCCGGGCGATGTCGGCCTCGGCGGCCTCCTCGCGGCCCCGGATCTTGGCGACCACGTTGTCCGGCGCCTTGGCCAGGAAGGCCTCGTTGCCGAGCTTGGCGCCGCACTGGGCCTTCTCCTTCTCGGCCGCCACGAGGTCCTTGGCGAGGCGCTTGCGCTCCGCCGCGACGTCGATCGTGCCGGACAGGTCCAGCGCCACGGTGGCGCCGGCGACCGGCAGCGAGGCAGTGGCCGCGAAGCCCTCCTCCGGCACGGTGAGGCGAACCAGCGAGCGGATCGCGTCCTCGTGGACGGCCAGCACGGTGCCGTCGAGCTCCAGCTTCGCCGGGACCTTCTGGCCCGGCTTGAGGCCCTGGTCGGTGCGGAACCGGCGGACCTCGGTGACCACCTGCTGCAGCGTGGCGATCTCCGCCTCGGCGGCGGCGTCGCGGAAGCCGCTGTCCTTCGGCCAGTCGGCGATGACGACCGACTCGGCGCCGGTCAGCGTGGTCCACAGCGTCTCGGTGACGAACGGGACGATCGGGTGCAGCAGCCGCAGCGTGACGTCCAGGACCTCGCCGAGCACCCGGCGCGCGGCGTCGGCCTGCGGGCCGCCCTTGGCCAGGGTGGTCTTGGAGAGCTCGACGTACCAGTCGAAGACCTCGTCCCAGGCGAAGTGGTACAGCGCCTCGGAGAGCTTGGAGAACTGGTAGTCGTCGTACAGCGCGTCCACCTCGGCGACCGTGCTGTTGAGCCGGGAGAGGATCCAGCGGTCGGCCGAGGTCAGCTCCTCCGGCGCGGGCAGCGGGCCCTCGACGGTGGCACCGTTCATCAGCGCGAACCGGGTCGCGTTCCAGATCTTGTTGGCGAAGTTGCGCGCCGCCTGGACCCAGTCCTCGCCGATCGGGACGTCGACGCCCGGGTTGGCACCGCGCGCGAGCGTGAAGCGCAGCGCGTCCGAGCCGTACTTGTCCATCCAGTCCAGCGGGTTGACGACGTTGCCGAAGGACTTCGACATCTTCTTGCCGTTCTGGTCCCGGACCATGCCGTGCAGCGCGATGGTGTGGAACGGCGGGGTGCCGTCCATCGCGTAGAGGCCGAACATCATCATCCGGGCGACCCAGAAGAAGAGGATGTCGTAGCCGGTGACCAGGACGGAGTTCGGGTAGAACTTCGCCAGACTCTCAGTCTGCTCCGGCCAGCCCAGGGTCGAGAAGGGCCACAGTCCGGAGGAGAACCAGGTGTCGAGGACGTCGGTGTCCTGGTGCCAGCCCTCGCCGCTCGGCGGCTGCTCGTCCGGGCCGACGCAGACGATCTCGCCGTTCGGGCCGTACCAGACCGGGATCCGGTGGCCCCACCACAGCTGGCGCGAGATGCACCAGTCGTGCAGGTTGTCCACCCAGTCGAAGTAGCGCTTCTCCATCTCCTGCGGGTGGATCTTGACCTTGCCGTCGCGGACGGCGTCACCGGCCGCCTGAGCGAGCGGGCCGACCTTGACCCACCACTGCATGGACAGCCGCGGCTCGATGGTGGTCTTGCAACGCGAGCAGTGGCCCACTGAGTGGACGTAGGGGCGCTTCTCGGCGACGATCCGGCCCTCGGCGCGCAGCGCGGCGACGATCGCCGAGCGGGCCTCCAGCCGGTCCAGGCCGAGGAACGGGCCGTGCGCGGTGATGACCGCGTGCTCGTCCATCACCGCGATGTTCGGCAGGCCGTGGCGCTGGCCGATCCCGAAGTCGTTGGGGTCGTGCGCCGGGGTCACCTTGACGGCGCCGGTGCCGAACTCCGGGTCGACGTGCTCGTCGGCGACGATCGGGATCCGGCGGCCGGTCAGCGGCAGCTCGATCTCGGTGCCGACCAGGTGCTTGTAGCGCTCGTCCTCGGGGTGGACGGCGACGGCGGTGTCGCCGAGCATCGTCTCGGCCCGGGTGGTGGCGACGACGATCGCGTTCTCGCCCTCGCCGTAGCGGATCGAGACCAGCTCACCGTCGTCGTCCTGGTACTCCACCTCGATGTCCGAGATGGCGGTCAGGCAGCGCGGGCACCAGTTGATGATGCGCTCGGCGCGGTAGATCAGCTCGTCGTCGAAGAGCTTCTTGAAGATGGTCTGGACGGCCTGTGACAGCCCCTCGTCCATCGTGAAGCGCTCGCGCGACCAGTCGACGCCGTCGCCGAGCCGGCGCATCTGGCCGGAGATCTGGCCGCCGGACTCCGCCTTCCACTGCCAGACCCGCTCGACGAACGCCTCGCGGCCCAGGTCGTGCCGGGACTTGCCCTCCTTGGCCAGCTCGCGCTCGACCACGTTCTGGGTGGCGATGCCGGCGTGGTCCATGCCGGGCTGCCAGAGCGCCTCGTAGCCCTGCATCCGCTTGCGGCGGACGAGGGCGTCGATCAGCGTGTGCTCGAAGGCGTGGCCCAGGTGGAGCGAGCCGGTGACGTTCGGCGGCGGGATGACGATGGTGTACGGCGGCTTGTCACTCTCGGCGTCGGCGGTGAAGTAACCGCGCTCTACCCAGCGCTCGTACAGCTCGCCCTCTACGTCCGCCGGAGCGTAGGTCGTCGGGAGGGTGGCTGCTTCGTCCCCGGCGGGCGTGCTCGCGGGGCGCTGGTTCGTGGTGTCGGTCACGACGGACAGTTTACGTAACCCGGGAACCGGCTCACGAACCGCTTTCACCCCCCGGACACCGCGACCGGCCGCGACGGGCCCGCGCGGGAGCCGCGACGGTGTTCCCCGTCCGGGTGACGGACCGGTGCGATAACGTGCCGGACATTCGTCCGAGCCTTCGAGCGAGCCCGGCACCACCGTCCCAGGAAGGGCCTCCGTGACCGAGCAGAACCCCTACGGCGCGCCGCCACCGCCCGCCGGACAGCCCCAGCCCGGGCAGCCCTACGGCGGCCCGCCCGTGCCGCCGCAGGCCCCGCCGCCCTACGGCGCCCCCGCGCCGCAGCCCTACGGTGCCCCGGCACCCCAGCCCTACGGCGCCGTCCCGCCGCAGCCCGGCGTGCCCGGCCCGCCGGGAGCGCCCGGCTACCCCGCGTACGGCGCCTTCCCCGCCGCCCCGCCGCCGCGCCGCTCCCGGCGCACCCTCGGCATCCTCATCGGCGTGTTCGTGCTCGTGCTGGCGCTGATCGGTGGCGCGGTCGCGTACTTCGTCTTCGACGTCACCTCCAACGCCGGCACCCAGAAGGTCGTCCTGCCCACCACCTTCAACGGCCTCAGCAGGGACGAGAACAACGAGGTCGCCCGGCAGATGGAGGACGCCATCACCGCCCAGCTGGGCAAGGGCGACGGCGGCTGGAACCCGACCGGCGTCAGCGCCGTCTACCAGGACGCCACCGAGGAGCCCAAGCTCGTGGTGCTCGGCGCCTACGGCAAGGTGCTCGCCCCCAAGACCGAGCTCAACGCCATGTTCAAGGGCCTGCAGTCCGACGGCACCACGGTCAGCGACCGGCACCCCGTCGACCCGGGTCCCAAGGGCGGCAGCATGGAGTGCGGCACGGCCTCCCAGGAAGGCACCGACCTGGGCGTCTGCGCCTGGAGCGACTCCAGCAGCCTGGTCATGGTGATGAGCCCGCCGGCCGAGGCGGGCGGACGCCCCGACCTCGACAAGCTGGCCTCGGACACCCGCGCGCTGCGCGCCGTCGCCGAGATCCCGAAGTAGGCGGCGACGGCCGAGGGCCCCGGCGCCGCCCGTGGAGGCGGTACCGGGGCCCTCGTCGTCCCGTCGCCGGGCGCGGCCGTCAGGCGCTCTTGTCGCGCCGCTCCCGCTTGATCATGTCGCGCGGCACCAGGGTCGGGATGGCGTGCTTGGAGACGACGTCCCCGGTCACCACCACGCGGGCGACGTCCTGGCGCGAGGGCACCTCGTACATCACGGACATCAGCACCTCCTCCATGATGGCCCGCAGGCCCCGCGCGCCGGTGCCGCGCAGGATCGCCTGGTCGGCGATCGCCTCCAGCGCGTCCCGGGAGAACTCCAGCTCCACGCCGTCCAGTTCGAAGAGCTTGCGGTACTGCTTGACCAGCGCGTTCTTCGGCTCGGTGAGGATCTGCAGGAGCGCCTCGCGGTCCAGGTTGTGCACGCTGGTGATCACCGGGAGGCGGCCGATGAACTCCGGGATCATGCCGAACTTGACCAGGTCCTCCGGCATCACCTGACGGAAGTGGTCGCTGGCGTCCAGCTCCCGCTTGGAGCGGATGTTCGCCCCGAAGCCGATGCCCTTGGCGCCCGCCCGGCCCTCGATGATCCGCTCCAGGCCCGCGAACGCGCCGCCCACGATGAACAGCACGTTGGTGGTGTCGATCTGGATGAACTCCTGGTGCGGGTGCTTGCGCCCGCCCTGCGGCGGCACCGAGGCGGTGGTGCCCTCCAGGATCTTCAGCAGCGCCTGCTGCACGCCCTCGCCGGAGACGTCCCTGGTGATCGACGGGTTCTCGCTCTTGCGCGCGACCTTGTCGATCTCGTCGATGTAGATGATCCCGGTCTCGGCCTTCTTGACGTCGTAGTCCGCCGCCTGGATCAGCTTGAGCAGGATGTTCTCGACGTCCTCGCCGACGTAGCCGGCCTCGGTGAGCGCGGTGGCGTCGGCGATCGCGAACGGCACGTTCAGCATCCGGGCCAGGGTCTGCGCCAGCAGCGTCTTGCCGGAGCCGGTCGGGCCCAGCAGCAGGATGTTGGACTTCGCCAGCTCGATGGCGTCCTCGCGGCCGTTGCCGCCGCTGCGGCCGGCCTCACCGGCCTGCACCCGCTTGTAGTGGTTGTAGACGGCCACCGACAGGGCCTTCTTGGCGAGGTCCTGGCCGACCACGTACTGATCCAGGAACTCATAGATCTCGCGGGGCTTCGGGAGCTCCTCGAAGCGCACCTCGGAGGTCTCGGCGAGCTCCTCCTCGATGATCTCGTTGCACAGGTCGATGCACTCGTCGCAGATGTACACGCCTGGGCCGGCGATCAGCTTCTTCACCTGCTTCTGCGACTTGCCGCAGAACGAGCACTTGAGCAGGTCGCCACCGTCTCCGATGCGTGCCACGAGGTGCTTCCCCTTCGCCAGGGGCCCCGCGGGAGTTCCGGGGCCTGGTGCTGTGGACCGTCGACGCCGACGGCGATCGGTCTCGCTATCCGACGGTACTCTGCCGAGCCGCCGATTCCGCCCTCTTCGCCGGGTCTGCCCTACGCCCTGGGCGAATTGATACCGAACAGATGCCGTCGGAGCGGCCCCCGGTGCCCTCCCGCCCGGGGACGGGCCCGGGCGGGAGGTGCCGACCTCAGGAGGTCAGCGAGGCCTTGCGGGTCGAGATGACCAGGTCGACCAGACCGTACTCGACGGCCTCCTCGGCCGTGAGGATCTTGTCGCGCTCGATGTCGTCGCGGACCTGCTCGACCGAGCGGTTGGAGTGCTTGGACAGCATCTCCTCCAGCTGCTCGCGCATCCGGAAGATCTCCCTGGCCTGGATCTCCAGGTCGGAGACCTGGCCGCGGCCGGTCTCGGTGTACGGCTGGTGGATCAGGATGCGGGCGTTCGGCAGCGCCATCCGCTTGCCGGGGGTGCCGGCCGCCAGCAGCACGGCCGCCGCCGAGGCCGCCTGGCCCATGCAGACGGTGGTGATGTCCGGCTTGACGTACTGCATGGTGTCGTAGATGGCCGTCAGGGCCGTGAACGAGCCGCCGGGCGAGTTGATGTACATCTGGATCTCACGGTCCGGGTCCATCGACTCCAGGCACAGCAGCTGCGCCATGATGTCGTTGGCCGAGACGTCGTCCACCTGCGAGCCGAGGAAGATGATGCGCTCCTCGAACAGCTTGGCGTACGGGTCGTACTCGCGGATGCCCTGCGAGGTGCGCTCGACGAAGCGCGGGACGATGTAGCGGCCCTCGGCCCGCATGTCCTCGACGCGGGCCTTGGCGGCCGACAGGCTGGGGATGTTCATGGGTGTTCTGGTCCTCCGGAGCGTTGTGGCTGTGGTCTCGTGGGCCGGGCCGAGGCTCAGGCGCCGGTGCCGCCGCCGCCGGGGACGTCCGCGGCACTGTGCATGATCGCGTCGATCAGGCCGTACTCCAGGGCCTCCTCCGGCGTGAACCAGCGGTCGCGGTCGGAGTCCTGGGTGATCTGCTCGAAGGACTGGCCGCTGTGGAACGCGATCAGCTCGGACATCCGCTTCTTGGTGCGCAGCAGCTGCTCCGCCTGGATGCGGATGTCGGTGGCCGAGCCGCCGAGGCCGGCGGAGGGCTGGTGCATGAGGATGTTGGCGTTCGGCAGCGAGAAGCGCTTGCCCTTGGCACCGGCGGTCAGCAGGAACTGGCCCATCGAGGCCGCCATGCCCATCGCGATGGTGACGACGTCGTTCTTGATGTACTGCATGGTGTCGTAGATCGCCATGCCGGCCGAGATCGAGCCGCCCGGGGAGTTGATGTAGAGGAAGATGTCCTTGTCCGGGTCCGCGGCCAGCAGCAGCAGCTGAGCGGTGATCTTGTTCGCGATGTCGTCGTCGACCTGCTGGCCGAGGAAGATGATCCGCTCGTTGAGCAGCCGGTTGTAGACCTGGTCGCCGAGGCCGCCCAGCACGTCACCAGCGGCGGCGTGCGGCGCCATCGGGCCGGGCATCTGCATCTGCGGGTACGTCACTTAGCCACCTGCTCAGTCGATTTGGACGGTCGCTCCACGGCCGTCACGATGTCGCACAGCTTCCGGGTATCACGTCGTGATTGTTGCTGTCCATGGACCCTAACGCGCAGGCCGGGCCGCTGAATCCCTCACGCAGAACTGTTCGCTGTGAGCGCAGGGTTCGCGGGCGCGGCGGGCCCGGCCGGGGAACGGCGCGGGCCCGGACACCGTACGGCGTCCGGGCCCGCGCTCGGCCTCAGGGCGAGCGAGGCGACCGCGGCGGTCAGGCCTCGGTCTTCTCCTCGGCCTCGGCCTCGGCGGCCGGGGCCTCGACGGTCTCGGCCGACTCGTCGGCCTCGTCGTCGTCGAAGTTGATCTCGTTGCCCTCGGTGTCGACGACCTTGGCGGCCTCGACCACGGTGGCCAGCGCCTTGCCGCGGGCGACCTCGCCGACCAGCAGCGGAACCTGACCGCCCTGGACGACCTGCTGGGCGAACTGGTCCGGGGTCAGGCCCGAACCGGCGGCACGGCGGATGAGGTGCTCGGTCAGCTCCTCCTGGGAGACGTTGAGCTCCTCGTCGGCGACGATCTGGTCCAGGACGAACTGGGTCTTGATGCCCTTCTTCGCCTGCTCGTCGAGCTCCGCGAGGTACTCCTCCTCCGACTTGCCCTGGGTCTCCAGGTAGCTCGCCAGGGTGAGGCCCATCGGCTCCAGCTGGTGGTGCTCGAGGTTGTGCTTGCGGGTCTCGATCTCGTCCTTGAGGAGCTTCTCCGGGAACTCGATCTCGACCAGGCCGAGCAGCGCGTCGAGGACCTTCTCCTGGGCCTGGGTGGCCTGGTCGTACTCCTTCATGCGCTCCAGGCGCTTGCGGGAGTCGGCCTTCAGGTCCTCCAGGGTGTCGAACTCGCTGGCCAGCTGGGCGAACTCGTCGTCCAGCTCGGGCAGCTCCTTCTCCTGGACGGCGGTGACCTTGACGGTGACCTCGGAGGTCTTGCCGGCCTGGGTGCCACCCTTGAGCTCGGTGGTGAAGGTGGCGGTGGCGCCGGCCTCCAGGCCGACGACGGCCTCGTCGATGCCGTCGATCAGACGGCCCGAGCCGATCTCGTAGCTCACGCCGGCGGCGGTGCCGTCCTCCGGCACCTCGCCGTCGACCTTGGCCTCGAGGTCGACGACCACGATGTCGCCGGTGGCGGCGGCGCGCTCGACGTCCTTGACCGAGGAGAAGCGCTCGCGCAGCTGCTCCAGGGACTTGGCGACGTCCTCGTCGGTGACCGCGATCGGGTCGACGGTGACCTCGATGGTCGAGAACTCCGGCAGGGTGATCTCCGGGCGGACGTCGACCTCGGCGGTGAACTTCAGGTCACCGCCGTCGACGAGGTTCTCGACACCCTCGATGTTGGTGATGTCGGGCTGGCCGAGGACCTCGATCTTGCCCTCGTCGACGGCCTGGGTGTAGAAGCGCGGCAGGGCGTCGTTGACGGCCTCCTCCAGCACGGCACCACGGCCGAAACGCTGGTCGATGATCCGGTTCGGCACCTTGCCCTTGCGGAAGCCCGGGACCTGGACCTGCTTCTTGATCTTGTCGTACGCCGCGTCGAGGCTGGGCTTGAGCTCCTCGAAGGGCACCTCGACGGTGAGTCGAACCCGGGTCGGGTTCAGAGTCTCGACGGCGCTCTTCACGGTTAGGTCTCCTATGGGCTTGCGGTCAGGTTGCCTCCGCCGTCCCCTGGGCCGCCGGCCTGGGCCGGTTGCGGGCGGGTCGGGCGAGACGGGCGATGGGCGGTTGGAGCTGCATCTCCCGTGGGGGGTGGACGGTGAGCGTGACTCCTCGCCCTCGTGCGGTTGACCTGGGTGGACGCCACAGGGACTACCGCCAGCGCCCCATCCTACCGGTACCACGAAAGGCGGACGCCAGGACGCCGCCGTCCGGGCCCGTTCAGGCCTTCCCGGCGGTCTTCCCGGCCGGTTCGGACGCGCGCTCCGCGGGGTTCGCGGCCGCGCCGCCGTCCGGCCCCCCGGCGCCGGTGCGCGGCGCCGGGCGCATGGTCACGGCGGCGTCGGAGTCCCTCACCCGCAGCGCGATCACGGCCGCGAGCAGGGCCAGCCCGGCCGCGGTCAGGAAGGCCGCGCGGTAGGCGGTGAGGTTCGCCACGGGCGTACCCGAGGCGTCCGCGGCGAGGGGGCCGACGGCGGTCAGCACGGTGCCGAGCACGGCCACGCCGAGCGCCGAGCCGAGCTGGCGCTGGGCGTTGTAGAGCGTGGAGGCGGCGCCGGTGGCGGCGGCCGGGACGGTCGCGAAGGCGGCGGTCTGGCTCGGCATGAAGACGTGCGACATCGCGAAGCCGGTGAGGAAGAGCAGTCCGCGCACCGCCCAGAGGTTGCTCTCCGGGCCGATCGTGGCCATCAGGGCCAGGCAGCAGGCCACCACGGCCGCGCCCGCGGCGAGCATCCGGCGCGGGCCGATCCGCGGGTAGAGCCGGGCCGAGACCTGGGAGGCGAGCATCACGCCGAGCGCCTCGGGGAACACCATCAGCCCGCTGTGCAGGGCGTCCATGCCGAGCGCGTCCTGCATCAGCAGCGGGAAGAGGTAGAGCATGCCGAGGAAGGCCGCGCCGGAGAACAGCGACAGCAGGTTGATGGTGCGGAAGATCCGGTCCCGGAACAGCCGCAGGTCCAGCATCGGCTCCGGGCGGCGCAGCTCGACCACGACCAGGGCGACGAGGGCGAGCAGGCCGGCGAGCGCCGTGCCGAGGATCCGCGCGCTCCCCCAGCCCTCGGACGCGCCCTCGGAGAGCGCGTACATGGCCCCGCCGAAGCCGACGGCGGCGAGCAGGAAGCCGGCCACGTCGAACCGCCCGGCCCGCCCGGCGCGGTAGTCGGGCAGGAAGAGCAGGCCGAAGACCAGCCCGGCGAGGCCCACCGGCACGTTGACGATGAAGACCCAGTGCCAGGACCAGCTGTCCACCAGCCAGCCGCCGAGCACCGGCCCGCTGGCCGGGGCGACGGCGGTGGGCAGCATCAGCACCCGGGTGGCCCGCATCCGCTCCTCCTGCGGGAAGGCGTGGAAGAGCATGGTCATCCCGACCGGGGTGAGCAGGCCGCCGGCCGCGCCCTGGAGGACCCGGTACAGGGTGAGCGAGGTCAGCGAGTCGGCCGTGCCGCAGAGCATCGAGGCCGCGGTGAACAGGGCGAGCGCGTACAGGAAGACCCGGCGGGTGCCGTACCGGTCGCCGAGCCAGCCGGAGAGCGGGACGAAGACGGCCAGGCTGACCAGGTAGCCGACGTTGACCACGCCGACCCCGGCCGGGTCGGTGCCGAAGTCCCGGCCGATGGAGGGCAGGGCGACGTTGACGATCGTGCCGTCCATGATGGTCATGAACAGCGAGGCGACGAAGACGACGCCGACCGCGATCTTGGGGTTCATCCGCGTCGGCCGGGTCGGGCTCGTCGCACGCATGGGTGGTTCTCCAGGTCTGGTGAAAAATCAACCACCCACCATGCCCGAGCCGCGGCGGAAACGACAACAGGGCCCCGCCCTGGGCGAGACCCTGCGCACGGTCGGGGTGACCGGATTCGAACCGACGGCCTTCCGCTCCCAAAGCGGACGCGCTACCAAACTGCGCCACACCCCGTGGTGCCGAGAGGAAGCGTACACGCCGGGCCCCGCCGGATCGCCGAGATATTCCGAGGCCCTCACCGCGCATGGGGTGTGCGCGCAACCGACCGGACCAGGTACGCTGTTCCCGACCTTCCGTCCGGTGACGGCCGGGGGATCGCGCGGGCGTAGCTCAATGGTAGAGCCCTAGTCTTCCAAACTAGTCACGCGAGTTCGATTCTCGTCGCCCGCTCCGCGGTACGGCCCCGGTGGATGCACAACATCCACCGGGGCCGTTCGCGTTTCCCGGGCCGGCGCCCGCCGACCGGGCGTCAGCCGGCGGCGCCGGCCCGGGGCGTCACAGCCCGAGCCGGGCGGCCCGGGCGGCGGCCCGCTCCAGCAGCCGGTGGACGTCGGCCTGCCGGGTGGTGGGCCGGTCGTTGAACTCGTCCGGGGAGTTCACCGGGCGGCCGGTGGCGTGCAGCACCTCCATCAGCTGGACCCGGGCGGTGCGCGCGGTGGCCGGGGTGCCGAACCCGTGGGCGAGCACCGCCGCCTGGGCGCCGAGCAGGCAGACCCGCCCGGCCGCGTCCCACATCGCCCCCTGCAGCCAGCCGTGCGCGGCGAGGTAGCGGGAGGCGAGGTCGAGGTGTTCGGCGGCGGTGACCGGCACGGGCCGGGCGGGGCGGCGCAGCGCCCGGTCGAGCAGGGTGGCCCGGGGCAGCGGGTGGCCGGCGTGCCAGGGACGCAGCACCGAGCCGTACGGGCAGACGGCGTAGGGCGCCGGGGTGCGCGCGGGGGCGGGCAGCGAGGCCAGGTACGCCTCGATCTCGGCGACCAGTCCGCGGGCGCCGGGGGTGAGCAGCCGGGTGGGCGCGGAGGCGGGCGCGGGGGCGTGGACGGTGCGGGGCATGCGGGCTCTCCAGGCTGCCGGTGGTTTCCGCTCCCCAAAATGGTACATTCCGGTCATTCCTGCGACCCGGGCGACGGGCCCGCCACGCCGGGTCGGCCGCGCGTGGCGGCGCCCGGGCGGTTTCCCGGGGGGCCTTCGGGCCGATAGCCTCGGCGGCGTTCGACAGCAGTTCGATGGCCGATGGCGTTCGAGACGATTCGAAGCCGTGAGCGGAGGAGTCCCCGTGCGCCCGCAGGACCGACTGGCCGTCATTCAGCGCTGCGTGGTCCGGGAGATGGCGCGGCTCGGGCAGGAGTTCACCGCCGACGGCGAGGTGGTGCGCGGCCCGGGGACGGTCGCGGTGGCCGTCCGGGAACACCCGGGCGGCGAGGGCGCCGGGCACGTCGACCTCGGCTGGGCGCTGGAGCTGGGCCGGGCGGACGCGCCGGTGGTGTGGGACTGCGCGGCCGGACTCGGCAAGACCGAGGAGGAGAAGCTCGAGAACGCGGTGCGGATGTGGGCGACCACCACGGCGGCCGCGCTCGTCGAGCTGCGCGAGGGCCGCGGCGCGCACGCCGACCACGCCGACCACCCCGAACTGCCCGGCTGGCACGCCGTCCAGGGGCCGGCGGCGGTCTTCGGGTTCGGCAACGAGCACCTGGCGGCCTGGCTGGCCGGGAACCGGGTGGTGCCCGCGCTGGCGTCCGCGCTGCTGCCGGCGCTGACCGGGCCGGGCGCGCGGCGGCCGCACGGGGTGAAGCTGTTCCTCGGCGGGCGGTCGGGGGACGACGTGGCCGAGGTCAGGATCGACGGCGAGGTCAGCGAGGCGGCGTCGGCGGCGCTGCGGGCGCTGGACTGGCCGCGCGGCGAGCGGCTGTGCTGGGCGCGGCTGTTCGTGCTGCTGACGGCCCGCGAGGAGCCGTCGGCGCCGGTGACCGCGCCGGCCGGCGCCGGCGGGGTCGTGGCGGCCCGGCCGGCGGCCGTGGCGGCGGCGCGCCCGCGGGGCCTGTTCGCCCGCTGGCGGCAGGCCAGACGCGCCGACCGGTGACGGGTCGCCGGCCGTGGCGGGCCGGCGGTCCCGGGGTCAGCTGGTGATGTTGGAGATGGACTTGGCGATCTCGTTCAGGAAGTCCTGGATCGGCGTGGCGGCCGTGCTCTGGTTGAGCATGAAGCCGAACAGGGCGGCCAGGATGAAGTGCCCGGGCTTCAGCTGCTTCTGGCGGATGAAGATGAAGCAGATGATGCCGAACAGGACCAGCGCGGAGACGGAGAGTGCCACCCGGACTCACTTCCTCGTTTCATAGCGGGGCGCCACCGGCTGACGGCCCCTGCGAAGCCGGACCCCGGCCTGTCCGACGGTCCCGAGGCGGAACTTCAGATCGTCCGGCACGTCGAGGCCGGAGGGGAGGCCGACCGCTACGGCCGCACGGTGCCCGTCGTGCCGCATGTGACGCCCCCATCCCCCGAATCCTGAACAATCCCGCCCGGACTCAGTGTGGTCGACCATGCCGATTGCGTAAAGGTCTGACAGTCGGTCGAACGCCGATATTCTGCGATGCGAGACGAGTTTCCGCCGACCGAGACGATAGCCGAGACATCCTGACGAATCGTCGGCGGGGCGGCGCTGAGCGGCCGGGAAACGTTCGGCGGGCCGGACCGGAACCCGCAGGTCCGCTCCGCTGCGGGGGCACCGGAATTGGCCGAAGATCAGCTCCGGGGCTTGACAGCGGCTGCCGTTGGCACGTGCCGCCGCGAGGGGCCCGCGGGGCCGGATTCCGCGCCGCTCAGTCGCGCCAGAACAGCAGCACCGCGCGGTCGTCGTTGATGTCCCGGGCGACCGTCTCGATCAGCCGGGAGGCCGCCCCGCCGCCGGTGCCGGGGCCCGCGCCCGGCACCAGCCGGTCCGCCTCCCCCATCAGCCGGTCCATGCCCTCCGAGAGGTCCCGGCCGGGTGCCTCGACCATGCCGTCGGTGCACAGCAGCAGGACGTCGCCGCGGTTCAGCCGCCCCCGCACGCCCTCGAACTTGGCACCGTCGTAGATGCCGAGCGCCGGGCCCTCCAGCGCCTCCTTGATCTCCCAGCGGCCGGCGCCCGCCAGCCGCTGCATGCCCGGCAGGTGGCCGGCCGAGAGCAGCTCGTACTCGCCGGTGTCCAGGTCGAGCACCAGGTGCACGGCGGTCGCGAAGCCCTCCTCCCAGGACTGCCGCAGCAGGTAGCCGTTGGCGGCGGGCAGGAAGTCGTGCGCGGGCAGCGAGCCGAGCAGCCCGCCGAACGCGCCGGAGAGCAGCAGCGCCCGCGAACCGGCGTCCATCCCCTTGCCGGAGACGTCCGCGAGGACCACCTCCAGCACCCGGCGGCCGGGGCCGGTGCGGTCGGCGACCACGAAGTCGCCCGAGAAGGACTGCCCGCCGGCCGGGCGCAGCGCCATGTCGGCGTGCCAGCCGTCCGGCAGCCGGGGCACCCGGCTCTGCACCCGCAGCCGCTCGCGCAGGTCGAAGAGCATCGTCGAGCCGCCCCACCAGGGCACGCCGACCCGGCTGCGGAACTGGGCCAGCAGCAGGCCGCCGACCCCGGCCGCGCCGACCACCAGGGCGGCGCCGGGGGTGACCCCGTAGGTGTAGGACTCGGGGTGGTCGCTGGCCACCCGCTGGCCGGTGTGGATGACCGACTCGGCGGACAGGCCGAGCGCGGCCAGCGCGTAGAGCACCACCAGGGAGCCGGGGCGCAGCAGCAGGGCCGCCGCCAGGATCGGCAGGACCAGCGCGGTGGGCGGGGCCCAGGCGGGCCACCAGACGTTGAGCAGGATCAGCAGCGGGACCAGCAGGGCGAGCGCGCAGAGCACCGGCCAGTCGGCGGCGCCGCCGCGGAACCAGTCGACACCGGCGGTGCGCAGCCTTCGGCGGACCCGGCGGAGCCTCTTGCGCAACCGGGCCGTCACGGGGTCGGACGCCGGGGCGGCGCCGGGCCTCGTCGCAGTCGTCTGGGGCGGTGTGCCCGGCGCTCTGCCAGCCATGGGGACCGACCATATCCACCGGCCCCGGTCGGCGTCGACGGGCCGGGCGGGGCCGGGGGCGGGGTGGCGCGGGCGCGTCAGCGGGTTTCGGCCGATTGCGGGCGGCGGCGTCCGGAGCGTCAGGAGGCGTGCGGGCGCGGGGCGTACGAACCGCCCGGACGGCGCGCGCGCCGTGCCGCGCGGGCGGCCTGGCGCGGCGTGCGCCGGGGTCTGCGCTGTGGCCGATCACACAGCGGTCGTCCAGCGGCCGTCCAGCCGGCGTCCGGCCGGTTTCCGCACCCGGGGCGGCCGGGGACGGCACCGGGGAACGCGGCGGGGGGGGGGGGGGGGGGGGGGGGGGGGGGGGGCCGGGGGGGGGGGGGGGCGCGGCCGGCCGCCGGGAGGAGCCGGGACGGGCGGGAGGGGTCAGCCCTCCTGCTGCGGGTGGTGGGCCGGGATCGGCGGGAGCTCGCCGGTGGTCTCGTACACGCTGAGCATGTCGATCCGGCGGGTGTGCCGCTCGTCGCCGCTGTACGGGGTGTTGAGGAAGATCTCGACGAACTTGGTGGCCTCCTCGACGGTGTGCATCCGGCCGCCGATGGAGATCACGTTGGCGTTGTTGTGCTCGCGGCCGAGCGCGGCGGTCTGCTCGCTCCAGGCCAGCGCGGCGCGGACGCCCTTGACCTTGTTGGCGGCGATCGCCTCGCCGTTGCCCGAGCCGCCGATCACGATGCCCAGCGCCTGCGGGTCGGAGGCGGTGCGCTCGGCGGCGCGCAGGCAGAACGGCGGGTAGTCGTCGAGGGCGTCGTAGATGTGCGGCCCGCAGTCGACCGGCTCGTGGCCGGCCTCCTCGAGCCACTCCACGAGGTGGTTCTTCAGTTCGTATCCGGCATGGTCGGAGCCCAGGTACACGCGCATGCCCATGAGTGTGGCATGCGCGCGGACCCGGGCTCCGCAGGGGGCGGGGAACCGCTGTTCAGCGGCGGCCGAGGAGCTTCCAGGCCAGGGGGAGGGCGCCGGCGGCGAGGGCGGCCTTCAGGGCGTCGCCGACCAGGTACGGGTAGAGGCCGAGCTCGGCGGCGCGGGCCGGCGAGACGTCGAGGGCGAAGGCCAGGTAGGGCACGCCGACCGCGTAGATGGCGAGGCTGCCGAGGACCATCGCGACGGCGGTGCGCACCGGCGAGCGGTCGGCGCCGCGCCGGGCCAGCGCGCCGACCAGGCCGGCGGCCAGCACGAAGCCGATGGCGTAGCCGAGCGAGGGCATCGACCAGCCGGAGGAGCCCTCGGCGAACCACGGGACGCCCGCCATGCCGGCCAGCAGGTAGAGGCCCAGCGAGGCGACGCCGCGGCGGGTGCCGAGCGCGGTGCCGACCAGCAGGGCGGCGAAGGTCTGGCCGGTGACCGGCACCGGGGAGCCGGGGACGTTCACCGACAGCTGGGCGGCGAGGCCGGTGAACGCGGCGCCGCCGGCGACCAGGGCGAGGTCGCGGGCCTGGGCGCCGAAGCGGGTGCCGGCGGCGGGCAGCAGGTCCGCGAGAACGGCGCGGCTCGGAACGGGGGTGCTGGCGGTGGCCATCGGGCTTCTCCTCGGCACGGCAGGGATCCGGACGATCGAAGGATCAGCGGATCGAGTGAGTGATCACTCTGAACCTACGCGGCGATCACGCCGAACACCGTCAGGGATCCGGACAAAGCCCCGACCGCCCTCCTTGTCGGATCCCACCCCGCCACGACGACGCAGCGTGAGCACCCGCGCCCTTCCTGTCACCATGAGGTCCGTATGCTGGTCCCGAACCGGACATTCTTGGCATGCTCAGTCGCGTCACCGGATATTGGACAACTCGCACCGCATGTCGAACAGTCTGGATCCACCTCCCATGGCCCGCTCCTCCGCGCCCTCCGCGTCCGGGACCACCGCCCCCGCCTCCCCGGCCGGCGGCCAGCAGCTCTCCCACGGGCTCAAGCAGCGCCACCTCTCGATGATCGCCCTCGGCGGCGTCATCGGCGCCGGCCTGTTCGTCGGCTCCGGCGCGGGCATCGCGGCGGCCGGGCCCGCCATCATCCTCGCCTTCGTGCTCTCCGGCCTGCTGGTCATGCTGATCATGCGGATGCTCGGCGAGATGTCGGCGGCCCGCCCGGCCTCCGGCTCCTTCTCCGTGCACGCCGAGAAGGAACTCGGCCCCTGGGCCGGGATCACCGCCGGCTGGATGTACTGGGTGATGCTCTGCTGCGGCGTCGCCGCCGAGGCCACCGCCGCCGGCAAGATCGTCAACGGCTGGATCCCCGGCGTCTCCGCCTGGATCTGGGTCGCCCTGTTCATGGCCTTCTTCTGCGCCAGCAACCTCACCGCGGTGAAGAACTTCGGCGAGTTCGAGTTCTGGTTCGCCGCCGTCAAGGTCGCCGCGATCATCGCCTTCCTGGTGCTGGGCGCCCTCGGCGTCGCCGGCGTGCTCGGCCCCGGCGCCCCCGGCACCGCCAACCTCACCGGCCAGGGCGGCTTCCTGCCCACCGGCGTCAGCGGACTGATCGTCGGCCTGCTCGCCTCCGTCTTCGCCTACGGCGGCCTGGAGACGGTCACCATCGCCGCCGCCGAGTCCGAGGACCCCAGGCGCAACGTCGCCAACGCGGTGCGCACCGCCGTCTGGCGGATCGCGATCTTCTACATCGGCTCGATGGCACTGGTCGTCACCCTGGTGTCCTGGAAGGACCCGGCGGTCGTCGCCGACGGCCCCTACGTCACCGTGCTGCGCCACCTCGGCGTGCCCGGCGCCGGGACGATCATGCAGGCCGTGGTGCTGGTCGCGCTGCTGTCCGCGATGAACGCCAACATCTACGGCGCCTCCCGGATGGCCTACTCGCTGGTCGGCCGCGGCCAGGGCCCGCGCGCCCTCGCCAAGGTCGGCGGCGGGGTCCCCCGGCGGGCCGTGCTGGCCTCCTGCCTGTTCGGCTTCGCCGCCGTCCTGGCCGCCAAGTTCTGGCCCGACACCGTCTTCACCTGGCTGATGAACACCACCGGCGTCGCCATCCTGGTCGTCTGGCTGTTCATCTGCGTCGTGCAGCTGCGGATGCGCCGCCGCCTCGAACGCGAGGCGCCCGAGCTGCTCACCGTGCGGATGTGGGGCTTCCCGTACCTGACCTGGGTCGCGATGGCCGCCGTCGCCGGCATCCTCGCCCTGATGACCACCACCGAGGGCAACCGGCAGCAGCTGTACGCGGCCGGCGTGCTGGTCGCCCTGCTCACCGCCGCCGGCCTGCTCAAGCAGCGCCGGGACGCCGCCCGCGGCTGAGGCGCGGCGCGCGAAGGGGCCCGGTACCTGCGTGGTACCGGGCCCCTTCGCGCGTCCGGGTACGGACGCGTGCGGGTTACTCGAAGGACGGGCTCGCGGTGCGGGTCCGCTTGATCTCGTAGAAGCCCGGCGTCGAGGCGACCAGCAGGGTGCCGTCCCACAGCCGGGCCGCCGCCTCGCCGCGCGGGATCGGCGTCACCACCGGGCCGAAGAACGCGACCCGCTCGCCGTCCGCGCCCTCGACCGCGATCACCGGGGTGCCGACGTCCTCGCCGACCAGGGTGATGCCCTCCTTGTGCGACAGGCGCAGCGCCTTGTCGTACTCGTCGGTGCCGACCGCGTCCGCCAGCTCCACCGGCAGCCCGGCCGCGGCCAGCGCCGCCTCGATCGTCTCCCGGTTCTGCGGCAGGCCCTGGTTGTGGAAGCGGGTGCCCAGCTCGGTGTAGAGCCGGCCCAGCACCTCGTCACCGTGCTGCCGCGCGGCCGCGATGCACACCCGCACCGCGCCCCAGGCGTTGTCCAGCAGCTCCCGGTACTGCGGCGGCAGGTCCCGGTCCTCGTTCAGCACCGACAGGCTCATCACGTGCCAGTTCACGTCCACCGGGCGCAGCTGCTGGACCTCGATCAGCCAGCGGGACGTCATCCAGGCCCAGGGACAGGCCGGGTCGAACCAGAAGTCGGCGGTCTTGCGCTCGGCGGCGCCGGTGGCACCAGCGGCAGTCGTCACGGCTGTCGTCCTTCGAGAGTCGTCCGGGAAGAAGTGCGGGAACGATGTGCGGTCGGGGGCCTGCGCGGCCGCACGGGACCGTGCCCCCAGAACCGCAACGCCCGGCCCCCGCCGCTGATTCCGTCCCGCCCGCCCGAGTTGTGCAATGGTACCGGCGCGGGGGGCGTGAAAGGATGCTCCCGCAGCACCACAGCGCGCCGCACCACCGCACCAGCGAAGACCGCACCACCACCGTGCGAGCCGGACAAAGGAGTACCGCCGTGCCGGGCAAGAACCTGAGCCGCGACGAAGCCCAGCAGCGGGCCAGCATCCTCACCGTGGACGGCTACCACGTCCGGCTGGACGTGACCTCGGCCCCCGAGCCGACGGCCACCACCTTCCGCTCCAGCACCACCATCGCCTTCCGCTGCGCCGAACCGGGCGCGTCGACCTTCGTCGACCTGCTCGCCCCCGCCGTACGCGCCGTCACCCTCAACGGCCGCGCCCTCGACCCGGCCACCGCCTACGACGGCGCCCGGGTGCACGTCGACGGCCTCGCCGCCGAGAACGTCCTGACCGTCGAGGCGGACTGCGCCTACAGCCGCACCGGCGAGGGCCTGCACCGCTTCACCGACCCCGCCGACGGCGAGACCTACCTCTACACCCACTACGAGCCGGCCGACGCCCGCCGGGTCTTCGCCACCTTCGAGCAGCCCGACCTGAAGGCCCCCTTCACCTTCACCGTCACCGCCCCGGCCGCCTGGGACGTGCGCTCCAACGCCCCGCACGAGAGCGTCACCGAGGACGGCGCCGCCCGCACCTGGGAGTTCGCGGCGACCAAGCCGATCTCCACCTACCTCACCGCCGTCGTCGCCGGCCCGTACCACGTCGCCCGCGACCACTACAGCCGCACCCTCGACGACGGCACCGTGCTGGACATCCCGCTCTCCGCGCTGTGCCGCAGGTCGCTCGCGCCGTACTTCGACGCCGACGAGATCCTCGGCGTCACCAAGCTCGGACTCGACTTCTTCCACGAGCGGTTCGGCTACCCGTACCCCTTCGGCAAGTACGACCAGGCGTTCGTCCCCGAGTACAACATCGGCGCCATGGAGAACCCCGGCTGCGTCACCTTCCGCGAGGAGTTCGTCTTCCGTTCGAGGGTCACCGACGCCGCCTACGAGGGCCGCGCCAACGTCGTGCTGCACGAGATGGCGCACATGTGGTTCGGCGACCTGGTCACCATGCGCTGGTGGGACGACCTGTGGCTGAAGGAGTCCTTCGCCGACTTCATGGGCTCCTACGGCCTGGTCGGCGCCGGCACCCGCTACCAGTCCGCCTGGGTCACCTTCGCCAACCAGCGCAAGGCCTGGGCCTACCGGCAGGACCAGTTCCCCACCACCCACCCGATCACCGCGGACATCCGGGACCTCGAGGACGCCAAGCTCAACTTCGACGGCATCACCTACGCCAAGGGCGCCTCGGTGCTCAAGCAGCTGGTGGCGTACGCCGGCGCGGACGCGTTCTTCGAGGGCGCCCGCCGCTACTTCCAGCGGCACGCCTTCGGCAACACCGAACTCGCCGACCTGCTGGACATCCTGGAGGAGACCAGCGGCCGCGACCTCAAGTCCTGGGCCGCCGCCTGGCTGCAGACCGCCGGCGTCAACACCCTCACCCCGCAGCTCACCGCCGACGCCGAGGGCCGGATCACCGAACTCGCCGTCCTCCAGGACGGCGGCGAACTGCGCCCGCACCGGATCGCGGTCGGCCTCTACGACCGGGACGAGGACGGCGCGCTGGTGCGCACCGCCCGCTTCGAACTGGACGTCACCGGCGCGCGCACCGCCGTCGCCGAGGCGGTCGGCCTCACCCGGCCCGCGCTGGTCCTGCTCAACGACGACGACCTGACCTACTGCAAGATCCGCTTCGACGAGGAGTCGCTGGAGACCCTGCGCACCGGCCTCGGCGACATCAAGGACGACCTGGCCCGGGCGCTCGCCTGGTCCGCCGTCTGGAACCTCACCAGGGACGCCCTGATGCCGGCCCGCGACTACGTCGCGCTGGTCCTGCGGTTCGCCGGCCAGGAGGCCAACATCGGCGTCCTGCAGTCCCTGCACGGCCAGGCCAAGAGCGCCGTCGACCTCTACGCCGACCCGGCGTGGCGCGGCGAGGGCGGCCGGCTGCTCGCCGACGGCGCGCTGCACGAGCTGCGCGCCGCCGCCCCCGGCAGCGACCACCAGCTGGCCTGGGCCCGCTTCCTGGCGCAGACCGCCAACGGCTCCGAGCACCTCGGCCTGGTCCGCGGCCTGCTGGCCGGCACCGCCCGGATCGACGGTCTGGAGGTCGACCAGGAGCTGCGCTGGGCGCTGTGGCTGGCGCTGGCCGCGGCCGGCCAGGCCACCGAGGAGGAACTGGCCGGGGAGCTGGCCGCCGACAACACCGCGAGCGGGCGCCGCCAGCACACCCAGTGCCTGGCCGCCCGGCCCACCCCGGAGGCCAAGGCCGCCGCCTGGTCCGCCGTGGTCGACTCCGACGAGCTGCCCAACGCCCTGGTCGAGGCCAACATCGCCGGCTTCGCGGTGCCCGCGCACCGCGACCTGACCGCGCTCTACGCCGCGCCCTACTTCAAGCTGCTGGAGCGGGTCTGGGCCGAGCGGACCATCGAGATCGCGATGCGCATCGTCGGCGGCTTCTTCCCGCAGGCGCAGGTCGACGAGGCCACGCTGGCCGAGGCGGACGGCTGGCTGACCGGGCACCCGGACGCGGCGCCCGCGCTGCGCCGCCTGGTGCTGGAGCGCCGGGACGACCTGGCCCGCGCGCTGCGGGCGCAGGCCTGCGACCGGGCCTGAGACGACGGACGGCGGGGCCCGCCGCGACGCGTGTCGCGGCGGGCCCCGCCGTTCTCACGACCGGTCAGCGCCGGGTCACTTGCCGCGCAGACCCTTGTCCAGGGCGGCCATCGCGCTGCCCTGCGCGTCGTCGCCGTCCAGCGCCCAGACCATCACACCGGCCAGGTCGTTCCAGCGGGCGTAGCGGGCCTTCTCGGTGAGCACCTCGGCCGAGTCGAAGCTGTAGAAGGTGGTGCCGTCGTACTTCCAGGACGCGCCGTGGTCGCGGTCCACGTAGGTGGTGGAGCCGGGCAGCGCGTTGAGCTCCTTGTAGGTGAGGTCCGGCACGGTGCCGGTGGCCTTCTGGTGGAGGCCGTTGCGGTCGCCGGCCGGCACGCCGGTCCAGCCGTGGCCGTAGAACGGGGTGCCGAGGACGGTCTGCTGGGAGGGCAGGCCGCGCTGGGCGTAGTGGTCGACGGCCTTGTCGGAGCTGCGCTGGCGCGCGTCCGGGTCGGTGGGGTCGGAGTAGAGCGGGGAGTGGTGGTTGGTCGGGCCCTTGCCCTCCCACGGCCCGTGCAGGTCGTAGGTCATGAGGTTGAGCCAGTCGACGGACTCGGCGAGCTCGGGCAGCTCCAGCCGGTCGGCGACGGTCTCGTTGGCGGCGACGGCGGCGGTCAGCAGGTAGTGCTCGGGCTTCTTGCCCTTGCCCTTGCCCGCCCGGGCGCGCTCGTCGGCCAGCTCGTCCAGCTGCTCGCGGAACTCGTCCATCAGCAGGGTGAAGTTGCGGCCGTCCTCGGGGCGGACCACGTTGCCCGCGTCACCGCCGCCGCCCGGGTACTCCCAGTCGACGTCGATGCCGTCGAAGACGCCCGCGGCCACGCCGGCGCCGCCCTCCGGGGAGTCGGCCAGCCGCGGCACGTCGCCCTTCATGTAGAGGTCGATGCAGGAGGAGACGAACTTCTTGCGGGCCTCGTCGGTGGCGGCGGCGTCCGAGAAGTACTTGGACCAGCTCCAGCCGCCCAGCGAGATGACGACCTTGAGCTGGGGGTTCTGCGCCTTGAGCTTGCGCAGCTGGTTGAAGTGGCCCTTGAGCGCCTGGCCCGGGGCGTCGGCGACGCCGTCCACCGAGTCGGCGGCGGAGAAGGGGCGCTGGTAGTCGTTCCAGGCGTCGCCCTGGCCGGCCTCGTTGCTCTCGAAACAGGTGCCCTCGGCGGAGACGTTGCCGAAGGCGTAGTTGATCACGGTCAGCCGGCCGGCCTGGCCGGTCTGCTGGACCCGCTTGGCGGTGCTGTCGGCACCCCACGAGGTGAAGTAACCGACCCGCTGGCCCTTCAGCTTGGGGCCCTTGGCGCCGTCGGCGGCACTGGCCGTGGCGGTGGCGGCGGTGGAGGCGAGCAGCGCGGCGACGGTGGCGGCGGCGAGCAGGGCGGGGCGGCGAATGGGCATACCGGACCTATTCTCTGAAGCAGCGTCAATTGGTCTGGACCAGCTGGGACAGAGGTTTAGCCCATCGCGCCCTCGCCGCACAAGGGGTCCGACCGGGTCGGCGCACTATGCAAAAGACCGGCAAAGCGGGGGCGTCGGGCGGGCAAAGCGAAGGAGGCCGGACCGCGGGTGCGGTCCGGCCTCCTCGGCGCTCAGCGCGGTGCTCAGCCGTTGATCAGGCTGCGCAGCACGTACTGCAGGATACCGCCGTTGCGGTAGTAGTCCGCCTCACCGGGGGTGTCGATGCGCACGACCGCGTCGAACTCCTTGCCGGTCCCGTCCGCGCCGACGGCCTCGACCTTGACGGTCGCCGGGGTGCGGCCCTCGTTGAGCTCGGTCACGCCGGTGATGGAGAAGGTCTCCTCGCCGGTCAGGCCGAGGGAGTCGGCGTTCTCGCCCTCCGGGAACTGCAGCGGCAGGACGCCCATGCCGATGAGGTTCGAGCGGTGGATGCGCTCGTAGGACTCGGCGACGACGGCCTTGACGCCGAGCAGCGCGGTGCCCTTGGCGGCCCAGTCGCGGGACGAGCCGGAGCCGTACTCCTTGCCGGCCAGGACGACCAGCGGGGTGCCGGCGGCCTGGTAGTTCTGCGAGGCGTCGTAGATGAACGACACCGGGCCGTCGGCCTGGGTGAAGTCGCGGGTGTAGCCGCCCTCGGTGCCCGGCGCGATCTGGTTGCGCAGGCGGATGTTGGCGAAGGTGCCGCGGATCATGACCTCGTGGTTGCCGCGGCGCGAGCCGTAGGAGTTGAAGTCACGCTTCTCGACACCGTTGGCGGTCAGGTACTGCGCCGCCGGGGTGCCCGGCTTGATGTTGCCGGCCGGGGAGATGTGGTCGGTGGTGACCGAGTCGCCCAGCTTGGCCAGGACGCGGGCGCCGGCGATGTCGGTCACCGGGCTCGGGGTCTTGGCCATGCCCTCGAAGTACGGGGGCTTGCGGACGTAGGTGGACTCGGCGTCCCACTCGAAGGTGTTGCCGGTCGGGACCGGGAGCGACTGCCAGCGGTGGTCACCGGCGAAGACGTCCTGGTAGCCCTTGTCGAACATGGCCTCGTCGATGGAGCCGGCGACGGTGTCGGCGACCTCCTGCTCGGACGGCCAGATGTCGGCGAGGAAGACGTCGTTGCCGTCGGCGTCCTGGCCCAGGGCGTCCTTGGTGATGTCGACGTTCATGTTGCCGGCGAGGGCGTAGGCGACCACCAGCGGCGGGGAGGCCAGGTAGTTCATCTTGACGTCGGGGTTGATCCGGCCCTCGAAGTTGCGGTTGCCGGAGAGCACCGAGACGACGGCCAGGTCGGACTCGTTGACCGCGGCCGAGACCTCCTCGGGCAGCGGGCCCGAGTTGCCGATGCAGGTCACACAGCCGTAGCCGACCAGGTTGAAGCCCAGCTTCTCCATGTACGGGAGCAGGCCGGCCTTCTCGTAGTAGTCCATGACGACCTTGGAGCCGGGCGCCAGGGTGGTCTTGACCCAGGGCTTGACCGTCAGGCCCTTCTCCACGGCCTTCTTCGCCAGCAGGGCGGCGCCCAGCATGACGGAGGGGTTGGAGGTGTTGGTGCAGGAGGTGATCGAGGCGATCACGACCGCGCCGTTGTCGATCTGGTACGACGCGCCGTCGGGGGCGGTGACGGTGGTCGGCTTGGAGGCCTCGGCCGAGTAGGCCGGCAGCGCCTCGGCGAACTTCTCGGCGGCCTCGGCGAGGACCACGCGGTCCTGCGGGCGCTTCGGGCCGGAGATCGACGGGACGACGGTGGAGACGTCCAGCTCCAGGTACTCGGAGTAGACCGGCTCGTGCGACGGGTCGTGCCAGAGACCCTGCTCCTTGGCGTACGCCTCGACCAGGGCGAGCTGCTGCTCGTCGCGGCCGGTGAGCTTCAGGTAGTTGATGGTCTCGGCGTCGATCGGGAAGATCGCGCAGGTCGAGCCGAACTCCGGCGACATGTTGCCGATGGTGGCGCGGTTGGCCAGCGGGATCGCGCCGATGCCGTCGCCGTAGAACTCGACGAACTTGCCGACCACACCGTGCTTGCGCAGCATCTCGGTGATGGTGAGCACCAGGTCGGTGGCGGTGGTGCCGGCCGGCAGCTCGCCGGTCAGCTTGAAGCCGACGACGCGCGGGATCAGCATGGAGACCGGCTGGCCGAGCATCGCGGCCTCGGCCTCGATGCCGCCGACGCCCCAGCCCAGCACACCCAGGCCGTTGACCATGGTGGTGTGCGAGTCGGTGCCGACGCAGGTGTCCGGGTACGCCTGGCCGCCGCGGACCATGACGGTGCGGGCCAGGTGCTCGATGTTGACCTGGTGGACGATGCCGGTGCCCGGCGGGACGACCTTGAACTCGTCGAACGCGGTCTGGCCCCAGCGCAGGAACTGGTAGCGCTCCTTGTTGCGGCCGTACTCGATCTCGACGTTCTGGACGAAGGCGTCCGGGGTGCCGAACTTGTCGGCGATGACGGAGTGGTCGATGACCAGCTCGGCCGGGGCCAGCGGGTTGATCTTGGCCGGGTCGCCGCCCAGCTCCTTGACGGCCTCGCGCATGGTGGCGAGGTCGACCACGCACGGCACACCGGTGAAGTCCTGCATGATCACGCGGGCCGGGGTGAACTGGATCTCCTGGCTCGGCTGGGCGTCGGCGTCCCAGGTGCCGAGGGCGCGGATGTGCTCCGCGGTGATGTTGGCGCCGTCCTCGGTGCGGAGCAGGTTCTCCAGCAGCACCTTGAGGCTGTAGGGCAGCCGCTCGGAGCCCTCGACGGCGGAGAGCTTGAAGATCTCGTACGACTCGTCGCCCACCTGCAGCGAGCTGCGGGCGTCGAAGCTGTTCGCGGACACGACTGACTCCTTCTAGGTGCTTCGTGCGGTTTCCGGCCGCCACGGTGGTAAGGTCACCCTTACTTAGGCTGACCTTGCCCGCACCGCCGGTGAGCGCCTCTCGGCAAGTATCTTGATGTCGAGATATATCGTAAGGCGGAGTTATCTCGATGTCGAGATAAACCATAGTGCATGCCGCGAAGTCCGCCACGTCGGCACCACCTCCAGCCTGCCTCCACCGGGTGCATCCTCCCCGAACCCCCGCCGAACCCCCCGTAACGCGCGCCCCCGGCTCACGCGTCTATCCGGGTACAGGGGACGGACGGGCGCCGTCCGCGGGACGCGAGGGGCAGGGAACAGCGTGATCGGGAAGACGCGACGTACCGCGGAGAACGCCGAGTTCGAGGCCTTCGCCCACGCCCGCGGACAGCACCTCTTCCGCACCGCCCTGCTGCTCTGCGGGGACTGGCACCTCGCCGAGGACCTCACCCAGACCACCCTCGCCAAGCTCTACGCCGCCTGGCCCAAGGTCCGCCGCGCCGAGCACCAGGAGGCCTACGCCCGCGGCGTGCTCGTGCGCACCCACCTCTCCCACCGGCGGCTGCGGCGCAGTGGCGAACGGCCCGCCCCCGGCGACCTGCCGGAACCTCCCGGCAGCCCCGACCCCGCGGCCGGCGACCCGGCGCTGCGGGTCACCCTGCTCGCCGCGCTCGCCGAGCTGTCACCCCGGGACCGGGCCGTCCTGGTCCTGCGGTACTGGGAGGACCGCAGCGTCGAGGAGACCGCCGCCGAACTCGGTCTCAGCCCCGGGGCGGTGCGCAGCCAGGCGCTGCGCGCCCTCGGACGGCTGCGCGGCGTGCTCGGGGACCAGGCCGCCGAGCAGCTCACCGCCCCCTGACGCCCCCGCACCGTCCACCGCACCCGATTCATCCGGCTCATCCTGCCTGTCCAGTTCATCCGGCTCATCCGGCTCATCCCGAAGAAACCGAGGAACCAGCAATGGACGCACCGAACGACCCCCGGAACACCCAGGGGCTCACCGACACCTTCGAGCGGGCGATGGACGGCGTCGGCGCCGACCTCGGACCGCTGGTCGCCGGCGCCGCCGAGCACGGCCGCCGCATCCGGCGCCGCCGCCGGGCCACCGTGGCCGGCGCGGTCGCCGCCGTCGCCGTGCTGACCGTCGGCGGCACGCTCGGCCTGCACTCCGGCGACGGGCCCGGCGTCGCACCCGCCGCGGGAGGCGCGTTCCCGGCCCCGCTGCCGAAGCCCTCGTCCGGCCCCGAGCAGCAGCAGCCCGGCACCGGGGCCAACGCCGGCAAGGTCGCCATGACCGGCCGCGCCACCGTCCACACCCTGCTGCAGACCCTGCCGGCCGGCGCCACCACCTCCGGCTACTCCGGCCGCTCCGCGGTCATCACGTCGATGATCTACTACGCCGACCACGCGTTCGTGAGCGGACCGGCCCGGCCCAGCGTGCAGAGCGGCGGCACCGTCCTCTACGACGACGGGAACGGCCCGGCCACCGTCTCCGTCACCATGGTCGGCGCCTCCGGCAGCCTCACCTTCCTCGCCACCGCCCAGCCGGGCTCCAACCAGGCCCCGCTCACCCTCCTCACCACCGCCCAGCCGGGCTCCGACCAGGACCTGGTCACCGCCTTCTACGACAAGCACTACACCTGCGCCAGGGCCAACGCGACCAACCAGTACCAGTACTGCTCCGACTCCGCACTCCCGGACGGCAGCCGCCTGCTGATCACCGAGCTGGCCCAGGGCGAGCGGCTCTTCCGCACCGTCGACCTGCTGCGCCCGGACGGCACCCAGGTCCGGGTCAACGTCAACAACACGGCGACGGTGGCCGGCGCGGCCACCCCCGAACAGATCCGCAGCGGGCTGCCACTCACCCTCGACCAGATCAAGGCCATCGCGATGGACACCCGCTTCCAGGAGTGGATCACCCCCGAGGCCGCGCAGCAGGCCGAGCAGGCCGTCCAGCCCTACTCCAACGAGGACCCGGGTCCCGGTGCCCCCTCCGCCCCGGCCGGCGACCCCATCCCGGTACGGTGACCCCGGAATGACGGGACGGGAACGGATACGGGGGCCGACCGATGATCGTGGTGGACGCGTCCGCGCTGGTGCTGGCGCTGGCCGACGAAGGCGAACGGGGGGCCGCGGCCCGCGCCGAACTGGCCGCGGACCGGGAGTGGGCGGCGCCCGAACACGTCGTCATCGAGGTGATGCAGTCGCTGCGCGGCCTCTACCTGGCGCGCGAACTGACCGCCGAACGGGTCGGCGAGCTCGCCGCCGAGCTGCCGGGCCTGACGATCCGCAAGGTCCCGGTCGAGCCGCTGCTCGGGCGGATCTGGGAGCTGAAGGACAACCTCACGCCGGACGACGCCGCCTACGTGGCGGTGGCGGAGCGGCTCGGGGCGCCGCTGGTCACCGCCGACCTGCGGCTGATGCGGGCCAGCGGGCCGCGCTGCGAGATCCGGGGGATCCGCCGGGCCGACGGCTAGCGCGGGCGTGTCCGGGGGGCGGTGCGCGCCGTTGAACGGAGCGTCCGGCCTCCCGCCCCCCACCCGAAGAGGTTCGCCGATGCCCGCTCCGCTCGCCGCCGCGCTGCTCCCGCTCGCCCTGCTGGCCGCCGCCGCCCCGGTCTCGGTCACCGAGGCCGACTTCGACCCGGCCACCGCGTTCGTCCCGCCGTCCGCGATCAGCCACGCACCGGACCTGGTGCCGTACGGCTCGCACGTGCGGGTGGTGGTGGACCGCTCGCTGCCCGGCCGGACGGTCCTGACCGTGAGCCTGGCCGGGGTGGCCGCCGGCCACGAGTTCCCGGTGCACCTGCACACCGGCAGGTGCGGGGCCGACCCGGCCGCGTCCGGTCCGCACTACCAGGACGTGGTGGACCCGGTGAGCCCGTCCACCGACCCCGCGTACGCCAACGGCCGCAACGAGCTGCGGCTCGCCCTGCGCACCGACGGGCGGGGCGAGGGCGCCGCCGCCGCGGCGGTGGCCTGGCGGCCCCGGCCGGGCGAGGCCCGCTCGCTGGTCCTGCACGCGGGCGAACCGGCCGGGGCGCACGGCGCCGCCGACCGGGTCGCCTGCGTGAACCTGGACGACCCGGACGGGGCGCAGGCGGCGGACGCGGCGCGGTAGGAGCCGCTCGCGTCAGCCGCCGAGCGTGGCGACCAGGACGGCCTTGATGGTGTGCAGCCGGTTCTCGGCCTGGTCGAAGACGACGGAGTGCGCCGACTCGAACAGCTCGTCGGTGCACTCCAGCTCGGCCATGCCGGTCTCCTCGAACAGCTGCCGGCCGACCGCCGTGCCCAGGTCGTGGAAGGCCGGCAGGCAGTGCAGGAACTTCACCTGCGGGTTGCCGGTGGCCCGCACCGTCTCCATCGACACCTGGTAGGGCTTGAGCAGCGCGATCCGCTCGGCCCAGACCTCCTTGGGCTCGCCCATCGAGACCCAGACGTCGGTGTAGAGGAAGTCGGCCCCGGCCACGCCTTCGGCGACGTCCTCGGTGAGGGTGATCCGGGCACCGCTGGTCTCGGCGAGCGCCCGCGCGGCCTTCTGCACCTCCTCGTCCGGCCACAGGGCGCGCGGGGCGACGATGCGGATGTCCATGCCGAGCAGCGCGCCGGTGACCAGCAGCGAGTTGCCCATGTTGGAGCGGGCGTCGCCGAGGTAGGCGAGGGCCACCTCGGTGAGCGGCTCGGCGGTGTGCTCGGTGATGGTGAGCACGTCGGCCAGCATCTGGGTGGGGTGCCACTCGTCGGTGAGGCCGTTCCAGACCGGCACCCCGGCGTACGCGGCCAGCTCCTCTACCACCGCCTGGCCGTGCCCCCGGTACTCGATGCCGTCGAACATCCGGCCGAGCACCCGGGCGGTGTCCTTGATCGACTCCTTGTGGCCGATCTGCGAGCCGGCCGGGTCCAGGTAGGTGGTGGTGGCGCCCTGGTCGTGGGCGGCGACCTCGAAGGCGCAGCGCGTGCGGGTGGAGGTCTTCTCGAAGATCAGCGCGATGTTCCTGCCGCGCAGCCGCGGCTGCTCGGTGCCCGCGTACTTCGCGGCCTTGAGCGTGGCGGCGAGGTCCACCAGGAAGCGGAACTCCTGGGGCGTGAAGTCGAGCTCCTTGAGGAAGTGCCTGTTCCGGAGGTTGAACGCCATGCCGGGCTCCTGGGTGTGACGGTGATGATGACGGTGACGACGACGGGCGGAAAGCAGCAAGTCTATACGATGCTCAGAATTTATATGCAGCATCTCTGCTTTCCGCCCGCCCCACCCGTCACAGGCGCGGGTCCACCGGCTCCGACTCCAGGGCGAGGACGGCGAAGACCGGTTCGTGGACCCGCCAGAGCGGCTCACCCGCCGCCAGCCGGTCCAGCGCCTCCAGCCCCAGCGCGTACTCGCGCAGCGCCAGCGAGCGCTTGTGCCCGAGGAAGCGCCGGCGCAGCCGGTCCAGGTGCTCGGTGTAGTCCGGACCGTAGATGATCCGCAGGTACTCGCGCCCGCGCACCTTCACCCCGGGCTGCACCAGAGTGCCCGGGCGGCCCTCCCCCGCCCCTCGGCGCACCAGCGAGGCCAGCGGCTTGACCACCATGCCCTCGCCGCCCGCCCCGGTCAGCCGCTCCCACCAGGCGACGCCCGCGGCGACGGACGCCTCGTCGGTGGTGTCCACCACCAGCCGGTCGGTGCGGTGCAGCAGCGGGCCGGGGCCGGTGTCGCCCGTCCGCGCCTCGTCGGCCTCGACCAGCCGGTCGAACCAGGCGAGGTGCTCGTCGTGCGGGCGCACCGCGAGGTTCGCCCCCTCGGCGGCCAGCACCTGGAACGGCGCCAGCCGGATCCCGGCCAGGCCCTCGGTCGGCCAGCAGTACCGCCGGTACGCCTCGGTGAACGCCTGCGCGTCCGCGGCGCGCTGCCGCTGGCGCCCGGTCAGCGCCGCCACGTCCAGCCCGCGCCCGCCGGCCCGCTCCAGCGCGGCCAGCACCTGCGGCAGCGCCGCGCCCGCCGCGGCGCCGACCGCCGCGTACTGGCGGCGCAGCAGCTCGACCGCCTTCAGCGACCACGGCATCAGCTCGGCGTCCAGCAGCAGCCAGCCGGTGCCCAGTTCCTCGAACAGCCCGGAGCGCTCGGCGGCCGCCCGCACCCGGTCCAGCAGCGCGGCGGTGAGCGCGCCGTCCCCGAGGAACGCCCGGCCGGTGCGGGTCCAGATCGCGCCCGGCCCGCTCACCCCGAACCGCTTCTCCAGCGCGGCAGCGTCCCGCGCCACCAGCACCACCGCGCGGGAGCCCATGTGCTTCTCCTCGCAGACCACCCGCTCGACGCCCTCCGCCCGGTAGGCGGCGAAGGCCTCGTCGGGGTGCTCCAGGTGGCCGGCCCGGCCCGAGGTCGCGCTCGGCGCCATGGTCGGCGGCAGGTAGGCGAGCAGCCGGGGGTCGATCGCGAACCGGCTCATCACCTCCAGGGCCGCCGCCGCGTTCTCCTCCCGGACCGCGACCCGGCCGTGCAGCGAGGTCTCCACCACCCGGCGGCCCGCCACGTCGGCGAGGTCCAGCGGGCGGCCCTCCCGGGCACCCGGCGCGTCGGTGTGCATCGGCCGCACCGGCGCGTACCACTCCTGCTCGGCCTCGACACCGACCAGCTCCCGCTCCGGGTAGCGCAGCGCGGTCAGGCTGCCGCCGAAGACGCAGCCGGTGTCCAGGCAGATGGTGTTGTTGAGGAAGGACGCCGCCGGGACGGGCGTGTGGCCGTAGACCACCAGCGCCCGGCCCCGGTACTCCTCCGCCCACGGGTAGCGCACCGGCAGGCCGTACTCGTCGGTCTCGCCGGTGGTGTCCCCGTACAGGGCGTGCGAGCGCACCCGGCCGGAGGCCCGGCCGTGGTACTTCTCCGGAAGGCCGGCATGGCACACCACGAGGGCGCCGCCGTCCAGCAGGTAGTGGCTGACCAGGCCGCGGATGAACGCCCGCACCTCGGCCCGGAACTCCTCGGACTCGCCCGCCAGCTGGTCCAGCGACTCCTGGAGGCCGTGCGAGACGGTGACCTTCCTGCCGTCCATCGCCCGGCCGAGCTTGTTCTCGTGGTTGCCCGGCACGCAGATCGCGTGCCCGGCCGCCACCATGCCCATCACCAGGCGCAGCACGCCCGGCGTGTCCGGCCCGCGGTCCACCAGGTCGCCGACGAAGACGGCCGTGCGGCCCGCCGGGTGCACCGCGTCCACCGGGCGCCCGGCGTCGTCCCGGACCAGGGTCCAGCCCAGCCGGGTCAGCAGGGTCTCCAGCTCCGAGCGGCAGCCGTGGATGTCGCCGACGATGTCGAACGGGCCGGTGAGGTGGCGCAGGTCGTTGAAGCGCTTCTCCGGCACGATCTCGGCGGCCTCGACCTCGGCCTCGCCGCGCAGCACGTGCACCTTGCGGAAGCCCTCGCGCTCCAGGCCGCGCAGGGAGCGGCGCAGCTCGCGGTGCTGGCGCGGCACCACGTGCGCGGGCAGCCGGCGGTCCGGGCGGGAGCGGTTGCGCTCGGCGCAGACGCCGGGCGGGACGTCCAGCACGATGGCGATCGGCAGCACGTCGTGCTCGCGGGCGATCCGGACCAGCTGCCGGCGGCCCTCGGGCTGCACGTTGGTGGCGTCCACGACGGTCAGCCGGCCGGCGGCGAGGCGCTTGCCGACGATGTAGTGCAGCACGTCGAAGGCCTCGGCGGAGGCGGACTGGTCGTTCTCGTCGTCGGCCACCAGGCCGCGGCAGAAGTCGGAGGAGACGACCTGGGTGGGCAGGAAGTGCTTGCGGGCGAAGCTGGACTTGCCCGCGCCGCTGGTGCCGATCAGCACGACCAGGGAGACGTCCGTCACCAGCAGGCGGCGGGGGGCGGTCGACGCGGCGTCCGTCGGCCCGGTTTCGCCGGTCTCGGTTTCGCCGGTCTCGGTCCGGGTCTCGTCGGTCATCGGGTCTCGCCCCCTTCGGGCGTCGTGGTGGTGGTTCCGGTGGTTCCGGTGGTTCCGGTGCCAGCTCCGTCACCGAGGCGGAACAGGGCGAGCTGCGTGGGGGCGCCGACCTCGGCGTCCTCGGGGCCGACCGGACGGATGTCGACCGTGTAGCCGTAGGCGGCGGCGACCCGCCCGGCCCAGTCGCGGAACTCGGCGCGGTCCCACTCGAAGCGGTGGTCGGCGTGCCGGAGGTGACCGGCCGGCAGGCTCTCCCACCGGACGTTGTACCCGGAGTTCGGCGTCGTGACGACCACCGCCGGCGGCCGGGCCGCGCCGAACACGGCGTACTCCAGGGCGGGCAGCCGCGGCAGGTCCAGGTGCTCGATCACCTCGCAGAGCACGGCCGCGTCGAAGCCCTTCAGCCGCGCGTCCGTGTACGTCAGCGCGCCCTGGACCAGGCGCACGCGGCTCGCCTTGCGCTCCGGCATCCGGTCCAGCCGCAGCCGGCGGGCGGCCGCGGACAGCGCCCGCACCGACACGTCGACGCCCAGCACCTCGGTGAACGCCGGGTCGGCCAGCAGTGCGCCGATCAGCTCGCCCTGCCCGCAGCCGAGGTCGGCCACCCGGGCCGCGCCGACCTCGCGCAGCGCGGCGAGGATCGCGGTGCGGCGCTGCTCGGCCAGCGAGGGCGGCCGCTCCTCGGCCTGCTCCGGCTGCTCGGGCCGCTCCGGCCGCTCCGGTCGCTCCGGTCGCTCCGGTCGCTCCGCGTTGTCGTCGGCCGTGGCGTCGTCGATCGTGCTGTCGTCGATCGCGTTGTCGACCTCGTCGGCCTCGCGGTCGTCGGCCTCCGCCAGCCGGGCCAGCTCCAGGCGCTCCATCGCCCGCCGGGTCAGCGACCAGCGGCGCGACAGGTAGCGACGGGTGATCAGGGCCCGCTCCGGGTGGCCGGCCAGCCAGCCCTCGCCGGCGGCGAGCAGCTTGTCGACCTCGTCCGGGGCGACCCAGTAGTGCTTGGCACCGTCCAGCGCCGGCAGCAGCACGTACAGCTGCTGCAGCGCGTCCGCCGGCCGGGCCAGCTCCGCCGACAGCTCCAGGCGGACGTAGCGGGACTCGCCCCACTCGGGGAATTTCTCGTCCAGCGGGACCGCCGACGCCTCGACCCGCCAGCCCAGCGGCTCGAAGAGCCGCACCGCCAGCGCCACGCCGCCGCCCTGGCCGCCGCCCTCGCCTCCGCCGACGGGCACGGCCGGCAGCGAGATCCGCAGCGGGCGGGGCCGGTCGGCCAGCCCGGGGCGGGCCTCGCAGACGCCCTTCATGGCCGTCCGGAAGACCGTGCGCAGCGCCACCGCGAGCAACGAGGACGCCGCGTACGGGCGGTCGTTGACGTACTGGGCGAGCGCGAAGTCGGGCGAGCCGGCGCGGCCCTTGCCACGGCCCTTGTGGACCAGCGCGATCGGGTCGACGTCGAGCAGCAGCACGGCCGTGCAGGCCTCGTCGCCCGCCTCCGGGTAGAAGACGTGCGCCTCGCCGTGCGCCGTGGAGAAGCGCTGGACCCGGTCGGGGTGCTTGTGCAGCAGAAAGCCCAGGTCAGTGGCCGGGCTGTCGGCGATACCGGTGGTGGAGATCGACATGAACACCCGTCGGAGTATCGCCCAGGAGCGACTCCCCCAGCACCGCATTTTGTCGCGGCCCGCGGCCGACGTGCCCGTCCGGACGGTGAGCGTGTTCGGCACCGGCGGCCCGGATTCGTTAACGTGCACGATGTGACTGCAGAATCCACCACCCCCGTGAGCGGCGCCGTTGCCGCAGGTCTGGCCACCATCGCCGCGGACGGCACCGTCCTCGACACCTGGTACCCGGCCCCCGTGCTGACCGCCGAGGCCGGCCCGGCCGGGACCGTCCTCCTGACCGCCGACCAGGCCGAGGCCGAGCTGGGCGCGGGCGCCGCCGAGGCGCTGCGCGCCGACGCCCGCCGTGGCGTCGAGGTGGTCGCCGTGCGCACCACCATCGCCTCGCTGGACGAGAAGCCGCTCGACGCGCACGACGCCTTCCTGCGCCTGCACCTGCTCAGCCACCGCCTGGTCCGGCCGCACGGCCTGAACCTGGACGGGATCTTCGGCCTGCTGGCCAACGTGGCGTGGACCAGCATCGGCCCGGTCCCGGTGGACAAGGTCGAGCAGGCCCGGCTGGCCGTGCGCGCCCAGGGCGGGCAGCTCGCCGTGTACGGGATCGACAAGTTCCCGCGGATGACCGACTACGTCGCCCCGTCCGGCGTGCGCATCGCCCACGCGGACCGCGTCCGCCTCGGCGCGCACCTGGCCGCGGGCACCACCGTGATGCACGAGGGCTTCGTCAACTTCAACGCCGGCACCCTCGGCACCTCGATGGTCGAGGGCCGGATCAGCGCGGGCGTCGTGGTCGGCGACCACAGCGACATCGGCGGCGGCGCCTCGATCATGGGCACCCTGTCGGGCGGCGGCAAGCAGGTCGTCTCCGTCGGCGAGCGCTGCCTGCTGGGCGCCAACGCGGGCATCGGCATCTCCCTCGGCAACGACTGCGTCGTCGAGGCCGGCCTCTACGTCACCGCCGGCACCCGGGTCACCACCCCGGACGGCGCCGTGGCCAAGGCCGTCGAGCTGTCCGGCCAGGACAACCTCCTCTTCCGCCGCAACTCGCAGACCGGCGCCGTCGAGGTCATCGCCCGCTCCGGCTCCTGGGGCGGCCTGAACGCCGACCTCCACGCCCACAACTGACCCACCCCCGCTCCACCGGTGATGCCGGGCTTCGAGGCCTCCCCCGAAGCCCGGCATCACCCGTCTCCGCCTCGCCAGATGAAGCAACGAGGAAAGCAACGGAGTGGGAAGTCGGTCGAACCGAAAAACCAATCCCTTCTTCTCGGTGAGGGTGTGGCGGGGGTTCGCGGAGACCGCGGACCACCCCCCCCCCCGCGGCG
>NZ_JBEOWI010000041.1:0-84688 GCF_040296005.1 Kitasatospora sp. NPDC002551
GCGTTGTGGTCCCCCCCCCCTCTATGGGGGGGGGGGGGGGGGGCGCCCCCCCCCCCCCCCCCCCGCCAGGGCTTCAGATCCCGCGCCGGGGCCGTCAGGCCCGGTAGGCGGCCCAGGAGTTGGACATCCGGGCGACCTGGCCGGGGGTGAACTGGGTCATGCAGGAGTCGTAGGTGTAGTCCATGAAGTTGTGGATCGGGTCCACACCGGTGGACGTGCAGGTGTCCCGGCCGGCCGGGCACTGGTAGGCGGCGCTCGCCTCGGCCGGGGTGTCGGCGACGTAGTCGCCCTGGCCGCTGCAGCCGCCCTGGAAGGTGTGGTAGAGCCCGAGCCAGTGGCCGACCTCGTGGGTGGCGGTGTCGCCCTCGTTGTAGTTGGCGGCCGAGCCGCCGGGGAACGAGGAGTCCAGGATGACCACGCCGTCGTTGGTCGGGTTGGACTTGTAGGAGCTGGGGAAGGTCGCCCAGCCGAGCAGCGACTGGCCGAGCTTGGCGCTGTAGAGGTTGAGGGCGTTGGCACCGCCCTTGCGCAGCGCGGTCTTCATCGCCTTCTCGGCGCTGGAGCCCGGCGCGACCCCGTTGTACCAGGTCGAGTTGTCGGTGTAGTCGGTGGCGACCAGCTGGAAGCGGAACTGGCTCGCGGTGTTGCCGGTGCCCAGGCCGCTGTACGCGGCGTTGAGGACGTCGATCTGCCGGGCGACGGTGGTGGCCGACAGCTTGCCGGTGGTGCCCGAGTGGACGACGTGCACGTACACCGGGATGGTCGTGGTGGCGGCCAGCGTGCCGGGGGCGAGCAGGGTGCCGCCCTGCGGCGAGTTCGCCAGCTGGGTGAGCCGGGCCTGGAGGTCCGCGTCCATCGCCTTGGCCTGGGATTCGGTGACGGCGTTGGGCTCCTGGGCGGCGGGGCTGCCGGCGGGCTTGCGGGCCGCGGCGTCCTGGGAGGTGTCGCCGGCACAGGCGGCGGACGGGGCCTCGACGGTGGCCGCGCCGGCGGCGGTGAGCGCGGTGGGCGCCGCGAACTGGGTCAGACCGAGGGCAGCGGCGACGGCTGCCGCGCCGAGGAACTTGCTGGTGGCACGCGAGGGGACACGGGCGGAACGACGCATCTGCGCTCCTGAGGGGGGTGGTGGGGGACGGCGGGTGAGGGGGCCGCCGAGAGCCACAGGCTACGCAGGGTCGCGTGTACGCGTCAGACTTGTTCCGGCCTGGAAGTCCTGACGGCAAATCGGACATAATCCGGAAGTTTGAGCGGTCCGACCTCGCCGCACATGGAGCATTTCCCGTCGCGCGCATGCGCACAGTACCGGCCCCGGCCTGTCCGAAACGTGACACCCCGTCTGCCCCGCGCAGCGGTGCGGCGGCCGGCGGGACAGGACGAACGGGATGAACCGGGCGCCCGAACCGCCTCGCCGAGACTACGACGCCGGGAAGACGATCTCCCGCAGGGCGCGCGCACCGGCCCGGTCGAGTACCACGGCCGACGCACATCCGGCGGGCGGGCGCCCCGTCCCGGCCAGCCGCCGGTGCAGCCGCCGGGCGGCCTCCCGGTGCCGGGCGAAGGCGTACGCGGAGACGGCCTGCCCGCGGGCACGCTGGCCGTCGCGGGCCTCCTCGGCACTGGCGTCCAGCAGCACCAGGTGCACCCGGCGCCCCTGCCGCTCGGCCACCCGGACCAGCCACTGCCGCACGTAGGGCACCGCCCCGCAGTCGTGCACGGCGAGCGGACCGCCGGCCAGCACCGCGCGCCGCAGCCGCCGGTAGTGCGCGATCCGCACCAGCGGGCGGTACACCGCGTACGGCAGCCAGGAGGGCAGCCGGGCCGCGTACTCCTCGCGGACCGGCTGCGAGTCGACCAGCGGGGCGCGCACGCAGCGGCGCATCAGCGTGCTCTTCCCGCTGCCCGGCAGCCCGGAGACCACCAGCAGGTCGCCCTCCGGGTAGTGCAGCGCGGCCGGGCCGGGCCGGCCCGGCCGGGTCCGCCGCAGGTCCTGCAGGCCGCACGGGCGCAGCGGGCCGCCGGCCGGCTCCGCCGCGACGTCCGGGCAGCCGGCCCGCGGCGCCGGGACCGTCCGGTCGGGCCCCTCCCGGTCGGCAGCCGCTCGGTCGAGCACCGTCCTGGAGACCTGCGCGTCCGCCATCGAAACCCCCTGCGTCCCCGCCGGCCCGGGCTCTCCCGGACCCGCTTCCCGAAGAGCCTTCCCCCTTCAAGAGAGAGTAAAGACTAATGGTCAGACCGGGTCCGGGCCGAGCCCTTTACCGCCCCAGGTACGTCACAGAAGTGCTCCGGGACCGTTACGGAGGGCCGGGGAGCGGGCCGGGGAGCAGGCGCGGGAGCGGGCCGCTCAGCCGAGCTGCGGGGCGATCCGGGAGGCGATCAGCTCCAGGTGGTCGAGGTCCTCGAGGTCCAGGACCTGCAGGTAGATCCGCTCGGAGCCGACGGCGGCGTACCGGCCGATCTTCTCCACCACCTCGTCCGGGGTCCCGGCCAGGCCGTTGGCCTTCAGGTCGTCGACCCCGCGGCCGATCGCGGCGGCCCGGCGGGCCACCTCGGCGTCGTCGCGGCCCACGCAGACCACCAGGGCATTGGAGTAGACCAGGTCGTCGGCCTTGCGGCCGGCCTTCTCGACGGCCGCGCGGACCCGGCCGAACTGGGCGGCGGTGTCCTCCACGGAGACGAACGGCAGGTTGAACTCGTCGGCGAAGCGGGCGGCCAGGGCCGGGGTGCGGGTCGGGCCGACGCCGCCGACCAGGACCGGGATCTTCGCCTGGACCGGCTTGGGCAGCGCCGGCGACTCGCTCAGCCGGTAGTACGTCCCCTCGAAGTCGAAGGTCTCGCCCAGCCGCGTGCTCCAGAGACCGGTGACGATCTCCAGCTGCTCCTCCAGCCGCCCGAACCGCTCCTTCGGGAAGGGGATGCCGTAGGCGGTGTGCTCCGCCTCGTACCAGCCCGCGCCGAGGCCGAACTCCACCCGCCCGCCGCTCATCGCGTCGACCTGGGCGACCTGGATGGCGAGCACGCCGGGCAGCCGGAAGGTGGCGGCGGTCATCAGGGTGCCGAGACGGATGGTGCTGGTCTCGCGGGCGAGGCCGGCCAGGGTGATCCAGGCGTCGGTCGGGCCGGGCCGGCCACTGGCCGCGCCCATCTTGAGGTAGTGGTCGGAGCGGAAGAAGGCGCTGAAGGCCCCCAGCTCCTCGGCGGTCCGGGCCACCTTGAGGAGGGTGTCGTAGCTCGCGCCCTGCTGCGGTTCGGTGAAGATGCGGAGATCCATGGCGGCCATTCTGGTACGGACCGCGGCGTGCCCAGAACGGATTCGCCGAACCGGCGCCGGCGGCGTGGCCGCGGCCGCCCGCGGACCGGCGGCGTGGCCAAGGTCTCAGCCCGCAACCGCCTCCGACGGCCGGAGCGGCTCGCGCGCTCGCCTACGGTGGACGGATGTCCGCCACGCCCGACGAGTCGCACCGGGGCTCTCCCGACGACTCCCCCGACGACTTCGCCGACCCGCGCGACCGGCCGGCCGGCTGTCCGCTGCCCGGGATCGTCGCCGCCTTCACGCCCCGGCTCGCCGAGTTCGCCTTCGAGCCCGGCTTCACCGCGGCGGTCGACCAGCACGCCGCCGAGCTGCGCGACCTGCTGTACGAGCAGGGGCCGGAGCTGCTGCCCCGGCCCCTGGACCGCGAGGAGTTGTCCGACTACGCGCTGGGCTTCCTCGACGCGCTGGCCGAGATCGGCTGGCGCGAACCGGTCGGGTACGACTACGCGGTGCACCGGCTGACCGCGATCTGCTGGCTGGTCCGGCAGGACGGTCTGCTCGCGGCCTGACCGCCCCGCCGGCGTCCGACCTGGTGACGTCCGACGCGGCGGCGTCCGACCCGGCGGCTCATCCCGGCTGCTCGCCCGGCCGGCCGGGGTCGATGCCCGGGGCCGGCGGCGGCGTGGCCGGGGTGGCCGGCCGGGCCGGCTGGTTGGCCAGCGCGTCCGCCCGGCCGGCCTGGTAGGCGCTGCCGCGCAGCTTGGCGGTCTCCTTCTCGGCGCTGTCCAGCCAGCGCTCCCAGCGCTGGCGCATCGGGATGATCAGGCCGCCGCCGACGCCGACGATCAGGATGCCGGCGATCGAGGCCAGCACCGCGACCAGCACCGGACCGGTGATGGCGGTGGCGATCCCGGCCTGGCCGAGCGCCGCGACCACGCCCAGCAGGACGATGAACGCCCAGGCGATGGTGGCCACCGTCCGCCCGTAGGCGGCGCCGGACAGGGCGCTGCGCACGATGTCGCGCACGGCGTTGGCGATGGCCATCGCGACCACCACGATGACGACCGCGACGATGCCCCGCGGCAGCCAGGCGACGATGCCGTTGATCATGACGCTGATCGGGTTCGGGCCGAAGACGCCGAACGCGAGCTGGAGCGCCATCAACAGGATCGCGTAGTAGACGATCTTGCTGACGATCCCGGTCAGGTCGTACTTCGAGCCGGCCAGGTGCCGGGCGATCCCGGAGCGTTCGGCCACCCGCTCGGAGCCGACCCGGCGCAGCACCCGGTCGAGCAGCCGGGCGATGGCCTTGGCGACGAACCACCCGATGATCAGGATCGCCAGGAAGGCGATGAACTGGGGAATGAACTTGGCGACCTTCGACCAGGCCTCGGTGAAGCCGGAGCCGAAGTCGACGGACAGGGCGAGCTGCTGGGCCACGGGAGTCCTCCACTCGGAGACCCCGCGCCGGGAGCGGCGCGGGGACCCCCCACCCTTCGTGGATAGCAGCGCCCCCGGGCGACCGCACGCCCCGGCGGCCCGCACTGGCCTCGCCGGGTGAAGCCGCAGCCGCGGTCGGGGCATCCCCACCGCGCGCGTCCTGGCCGTACAGTGGCGGTCCACACGGCAGACGGCGGACGGGCGGGGAGCGGACAACGTGAGCGACAACCGTACGGGCGGCGGCGGGCACCGGGCGCTGGTCTGGCACGGGCTGCCGGAGCGGCCGGGCGCCGCGGTGCTGGTCCTGCACGGCGGCCAGGAGCACGGCCTCGCCCGGCCCGGCCCGCTCAACCTGCCCGGTCTGCGGATGGCCGGCTTCGTGCGCGCGCTGCGCCGGGAGACGGCGGGGGCGGGCGTGGCGGTCGGCGCGGTCCGCTACCGCCACCGGGGCTGGAACGGCGAGCGGGCCGACGCCGCCCGGGACGCCGTCGCCGCGCTCGACGACCTCGCGGAGGCGCTGGGCCCGGTGCCGACCGTCCTGGTCGGCCACTCGATGGGCGGCCGGGCCGCCCTGCACGCGGCCGGTCACCCGACGGTCACCGGCGTCGTCGCGCTCGCCCCGTGGTGCCCGGCCGAGGACCCGTGCGAGCAGCTGGCCGGCCGCGACGTCCTGATGCTGCACGGCGACCTCGACCGGGTCACCTCCCCCGCCGACACCCGCGCCTTCGCCGCCCGCGGCCGCGCCGCCGGGGCCCGGGTCTGCGGCTACACGGTCGCCGGCACCGGCCACACCCTGATGCGGCGGATCGGCGACTGGCACCGTGCCACCGCCCGGCTCTCCGCCGGACTGCTCGGCCTGCGCGACCTGCCCCCGGAGGCCGCCGCCGCGCTCGCCCTCCCGCCCGGCTCCGAGGCCTCGCTCGGCCTGCCGCTCCCCTCCCACCCCCGCACCGCCCCGCCGCTCCACCCCGCCCGCGCGCTGCCCACCGACGCCTGAGCGGTCACCCCAACGCCCGGCGCGCACCGGCGGACTCGGGCGTCAGCGGCACCCTGATCACGCCGCCTCCGAGAGGCGCGCACCACCCCCTGACGGGGGTGGGCGCCGGACCGAAGGGTCACTTGGGCAGGCACTCGGAGATGTCGAGCTTGCCCAGGAAGTTGGTGTCCAGGAGGTTCTGCACGTTGGTGGCGTTCGGGTCGAGGGCCTTGTCCAGCATCTGCTGGGTGCCGCCGCCGGGCTGGTTGAACGCGGCGGCGATGCGGCCCTGCTGGACCTTGAACGGCTTCAGCACGGTGTAGCAGTGGTAACTGTCCTGCTCCGTGTTGTTCTTGACGATGGGGTTGAGGCTGTCCGGCGGAAGGGCGCGCTGGGGGTAGGGCGTGCCGGCGGTGGACAGGAAGCGGCCGCCGGTGTCGCCGAAGCGGTCGAGCTTGGTGCCCGCCGCGAGTTCGACGGCCGCCTTGTCGATGGTGCCGTCCTTGTCGTCGAAGCCGTCCTCCCCCGGGTACTTCCAGTTGAGGCCGTCGCGGTACCAGGAGAGGAACTGTCCGGGCCGCAGGCCGCCGGTGCGGTTGTAGTCGGTGAGCAGCTTGTACGCGGGCAGCTTCTTCAGCCCCTCGGCGGTGGGGCCCAACTCCTTGAAGCCGCAGTAGTACTTGAGCAGGTCCTCGGGGGTCGGCCGGTACTGCTCGCGCGGACATTCGTCCACGGCGGCGGCGCTCTGGACGGCGACCGTTCCGGTCGACAGCAGGGCGGCCGCCAGGGCGAGGGCGGCGAGGTTGCGGGAGCGCATGGGGGTGTCTCCTCCGGAGGGTGGGCGAAGCGGGGCACACAACGGATCGATCGGAACCGGAAGTTACACGTCACCGCAGCGCCACTTCGTGGACGAAACGCCCGCCCGGGGCCCGTTCACCCGTTCAGCGAGGGCACTCTGACGCCGCGCCCGGGCGGCACGGTGTCAGTAGCACCTGATCCACTGCCCGTGCACCGGAACCACCGAGCAGACGGGAACCACCGCCATGGGCGTCCTGACCGACTACTTCCGCGCGCCCGACGACGGCGCCGTCCTCGCGGCGGTCGACGACGCCGAGGGCGGCCCGCTGGTCGGCGGGGCGCGGCCGGTGTTCGACGGAGTCCGGGCCAAGGGCGTCGACCCGGAGGTCGTCCTGGGCCAGTTGATCGCCGTCGCCCGAGACGTGCAGTGGGAGGCCGACCTGGCCGGCGAGACCCCCGTGTGGCCGACCACTCCCCCGCCCGGCCGCGAGGGCCCCACGGACGAGGACGACCCCTGGTCGACCGGCCCGTGGATCATGCGCCTGTCCCGCCCCGCCCGCGACACCCTCGCCGACCTCCCGGCCGCCGGCCTCCCCGCCGTCAGCGCCCGCTGGGCGGCCGCCTCGGAAGAGCTGGACACCACCGACGGCGAGGACCTGCGCCCCCTGGTCGAGGCCCTGACCGCGCTGGCCCGCCGCGCCCGGGAGGCGGGCGAGGACCTCTACTGCTGGATCTGCCTCTGATGCTCCTTCCGGAAGATCCGGCGCGCCGTGGCGCTACGGCAGGTACGCGGCGACGCGGTCCGCGAACTCCTCCGGGGTGAGGACCGGGATGCCGAGCGTCTCGGCCTTCGCCCGCTTCGAGCCGGCCTTCTCCCCGGCCACCAGCAGGGTGGTGCGGGTGGACACCGAGGAGGAGGCCTTGCCGCCGGCGCGCTCGACGAGCTCGTTCATCTCGTTGCGGGACAGGGCGGCGAGCGGGCCGGTCATGCTGCCGGTGACGACGACGGCCTCACCGGCGAGCGGCGCGGCCGAGCCCGGCTGCTGCGCGTCGGGACCGTCCGCGGGTTCGCCGACGGCGGCGTTCTCCGCGGCGGCCGGCCCCTGGGGTTCGGTGACGGCGGTGCCGACGTCCCGGGTGGCGAGCTTGTCGAGGAGAGGCGCGAGGTCGGCGAGTTCGGCGACGATGACGCGGGCCTTCTCCGTGCCGATGCCGTCCACGGCGGCCAGCGTCTCGGCGTCGGCCGCCCGGATCGCGGCCATGGACCCGAAGTGGGCGGCGATGCGGCGGGACATGGTGCGCCCGGTGCCGCGCACGCCGAGTGCGCAGAACACGCGGTTCAGGGGCCGGCTGCGGGCGGTCTCGATCGCGGCGAGGAGGTTCTCGGTACTGGTGTCGCCCATGCGCTCCAGGGCGAGGAGCTGCTCGCGGGTGAGGGAGAAGAGGTCGGCGATGTCGGTGACGAGGCCGGCTTCGACGAGCTGGACGGCGCGGGTGCGGCCCAGGCCCTCGATGTCGAGCTGGTCGCGGCCGGCCGCGTAGACGACGGAGGCGACGGCCTGGCAGTTGCGGCCACGGGTGCAGCGCCAGCGCTGCTCGGTGGTGTCGATGGCATCGCCGCAGCGGGGACAGGCCTCGGGGAAGACGATCGGCCGCTCCTCGCCGGTGCGCTCGTCGGCGAGCGGCGCCTCCACGCGCGGGATCACGTCGCCGGCCCGGTAGACGAAGACCCGGTCGCCGATCCGCAGGTCGCGCCGGGTGATGTCGGCCGGGTTGTGGAGGGTGGCGTAGGTGACGGTGACGCCGTCGATGTCGACGGGTTCGAGGACGGCACGCGAGGCGACGATGCCGGTGCGGCCGACGTTCCACTCGACGCCGAGCAGCCGGGTGACCTTGTGCTCGGCGGCGAGCTTGCGGGCGACGGCCCAGCGCGGAGCCCGCGACCCGGACCCGGCGTCACGCCGGTCGGCGGCGGAGTCGGCCTTGACGACCACGCCGTCGATGCCGAACGGCAGCGAGGCGCGCAGTGCGGCGATCTCCTCGACGCGCTGCCGGACCTCCTCCTGGGTGGCGCAGCGCCGCGGGTGGGCGGGGGTGGTGGCGGCCGTGTTGGCGCCGAGGGCGGCGAGCAGTTCCAGCAGCGCGCTGTGGCCGAGGTCCTCGTCCAGGCCGACGGCGCCGTAGGCGAAGAAGGTCAGCTCGACGCGGTAGGGGCGGTCCTTGGCGCGCAGGGTGCCGGCCGCGCCGCTGCGGGGGTGGGCGAACGGCGTCGCGCCGTGCTCGGTGCGCAGCCGGTTGGCGTGCTCGAACTGGTCGTGGGTGAGCAGCACCTCGCCGCGCAGTTCGACGTCGATGGGGTCGCTGAGCGCGGCGGGCAGGCCGAGGATGGCGTCGGCGGCGTGGCTGATGTCCTCGCCGGCGAGGCCGTCGCCGCGGGTGAGGATCCGGTGCAGGCGCCCGGCGCGGTAGCGGGCGGCCACCGCCATGCCGTCGAGCTTGGGCTCCACGCACCAGGCGGTCACCTCGTGGCCGAGGTTCCGCTCCAGCCCTGCGGACCACTTCGCGAGCTCGTCGGCGGAGAAGACGTTGTCCAGGGAGAGCATCGGCACGCTGTGCGGCACGTCCCCGCCGGCCGCGCCGCCGGCGACCTTGCCGGTCGGGGAGTTGCCCAGTACCTGGTCGGGATGGGCGTCCTCGTAGGCGGTGACGGCCTGCAGCAGGGCGTCGTACTCGTCGTCCCCCAGCGGGGTCGATCCGTCGCCGTAGTAGGCGGCGGCGGCCCGCACCGCCCGTTCGACGGCTTCGGCGTAGTCGGCCGGGGTGGAGAGAGCGGCGGCGGTGTCGTGGGTCATGAGGGCATCATGCTGGGCGGCACCGACAACGCCGTGTTCGGCGACGGGTCGCTCGGGGCGAGGCCGCGGGGCCACTACCGCCGGCCCGGCCCCGCCGGACGGTGACCCCGGCCCCGGCCGGTCCGCTCCGCCGCCCCGGCCTCCCCGCGCGGCGGCGCCGTCGCCTACAGTGAGAGCTTCTTGCGGACGGGACCGGGTGACGGCACGAGCGGGGAGGGGGGCCGGAGTGGAGCGACGCGTACGTAGGACCGCGGCGGCCGCGCTGTCCTGCGCGTTCCTCCTGGCCTGGGCCGTCTTCCAGGTCGTCCTCGGCACGGCGACGGGCGCGGCGCAGCCGGCCGTCGGCGCGCAGCCCGCCGTCGCCGCCCCGGCCGCGCCCGCCGTACGGCTCGGCCCGGCGGGCGCGGAGGTCCGGCGCACCGCGGACCGCCCCGGCTCCGACGTCGTCCAGCGGCGGACGGCCGCCGCCGAGCCCGGCGTCCGGCTGCCCGTGCTCCCGCCGGCCACGCTCCCGGGCGCCCGGACGGACGCCCCCCGGCCCCGGCCCGGGGTGTACGCCCCGGGGCCGCGCCAGGAGCGGGCGCCGCCGTCCGGCCACTACGACCCCCGCCACACCCGCGGTCCCCCCTCCACCCGGTCCAGCTGACGTTCCACCGCGCCCGCCGACCCGGGTGCCGCGGCCTGCCCGCGGCCCGGACGGGAGGGCTCCGGCCACCGTGCCCGGAGCGTTCCCGGCGGCGCGCCGTTCCCTCGCGTCCGCCCGTCCCGGGTGCGGCGTCCCCTCGCGGACGCCCGGCTCCTGCGGACCGCCCGTGGAGTACCCATGCCTACTCGCCGTGCCACGTTCTGGCGCGCGCTCGTCGCGCTCGCCGTCGTCGGTGTCTCGCTCTACGTCGCTCTGACCACCCCGCCCCGCCTCGGCCTCGACCTGCGCGGCGGCACCCGGATCGTCCTGGAGACCCAGGACTCGCCCACCGTCCGCGCCGACGCGGACGCCACCGACCGGGCGCTGGAGGTGCTGCGCCGCCGGGTCGACGGCCTCGGCGTCGCCGAACCCTCGCTCGCCCGCGCCGGGGAGCGGCGCATCGTCGTCGAACTCCCCGGCGTCCAGGACCCCCGCGAGGCCGCCGGGGTCATCGGCCGCACCGCCCAGCTCACCTTCCACCCCGTCACCGGGACCGCCGACGGCCCGGCCGGACCCCCCGCGGCGGACGGCTCCCGGGTCCTCGCCGACCCCGGCCTCCCCGGCCAGCACCTGCGGCTGGGCCCGCCGGTGCTGACCGGTGACGGCGTCAAGGACGCCTCGGCCGTCCTCGACTCCCGGACCGGCCTCGGCTGGAGCATCGACCTCTCCTTCCGCGGCTCGGCCGGCGACGCCTGGGCCCGGCTCACCGGCGAGGCGGCGTGCGCCGCGCCCGCCGACCCCGCCCGCCGGGTCGCCATCGTGCTCGACGACCGCGTCCTGTCCGCCCCCGGCGTGCAGGACAGCGTGCCCTGCGGGCAGGGGATCACCGGCGGTTCGACGCAGATCACCGGCGGCTTCTCCGCCGACGAGGCCCGCGACCTCGCGGCCCTGGTCAAGGGCGGCGCCCTGCCCGTCCCGGTGACGGTGATCGAGCAGAGCACCGTCGGCCCCACCCTCGGCGCCGAGGCGATCCGGGCCAGCGCCCTGGCCGCGGTCATCGGCCTGCTCTGCACCGGGGTCTTCATCATCGCGGTGTACCGCCTGCTCGGGGTGCTGGCCACCGTCGCGCTGGTCCTCTACGGACTGATCTCCTACGCCGCCGTGGTCGCGCTCGGCGCGACGCTCACCCTGCCCGGGCTGGCCGGCTTCGTGCTCGCCATCGGTATGGCGGTGGACGCCAACGTGCTGGTCTTCGAACGGGCCAGGGAGGAGTTCACCGCGCCCCGGGCGGCCGGCCGCGGCAAGGAACGCGACCTGCGGCGCCCGCTCCGCGTCGGGTTCGCGAAGGCGTGGAGCGCGGTGGCCGACTCCAACGTGACGACGCTGCTCGCCGCCGGGCTGCTCTTCGTGTTCGCCACCGGCCCGGTCAAGGGCTTCGGGGTGACGCTCTCGATCGGCGTGCTGGCCTCGATGTTCTCGGCCATGCTGATCACCCGGCTGCTCGCCGAGTGGGCGGTGCGCCGGCCGGCCGTCGCCCGGCGGCCCGCCCTGACCGGCATGGCCACCGTCGGCCGGCTCCGGACCCGGCTGACCCGGCGGCCGCCCCGGCTGATGCGCCACCGGCGGCGCTGGCTGGGCGCCTGCGCCGGCCTGCTGCTGCTCGCCCTGGCCGGGATCGGCGGGCGCGGCCTGGACTTCGGCGTCGAGTTCACCGGCGGCCGGGTGGCGCAGTACACCGCCGCGCAGCGGGTCGACGCGGACGCCGCCCGCTCGGCGGTGGTCGACGCCGGGTTCCCGCAGGCCGTGGTGCAGACCACCGGCGACACCGGCGTGTCCGTCCGCACCAAGGAGACCGGCGACGACCAGCAGCAGCGCATCCGGGAGGCGCTCACCGGCGTCACCGGCGAACTGTCCGTGGAGCGCGACGAGCTGATCGGGCCGAGCCTCGGCAGCGAGCTGCGCGGCTACGCGCTGGCCGCGCTCGGGCTCGCGGTCGCCGCCCAGCTGCTCTACCTCACGATCCGCTTCCGGTGGACCTTCGCGGCCGCCGCGGTGATCGCGATGGCGCAGGACCTGCTGCTCGTCCTCGGCCTCTTCGCCTGGCTGGGCAAGCCGGTGGACAGCGTCTTCCTCGCCGCGCTGCTCACCATCGTCGGGTACTCGGTCAACGACACGGTGGTCGTCCTGGACCGGCTGCGCGAGCTGCGCCGGACCGGGACGAAGGCGAGCTGGGCGGACCTCGCCGACCGCGCCGTGGCACAGACCCTCCCCCGGACGGTGAACACCGGCATGGGGGCGCTCTTCGTCCTGCTGGCCCTCGCGGTCCTCGGCGGCGACTCGCTCGCCGACTTCTCGGTGGCACTGCTGGCCGGGGTCCTGGTGGGCACGGCCTCGACGGTCTTCACCGCGATGCCGGTGGTCGTGCTGCTCCAGGGACGCTTCCCGGACCGACCGCGGGATGCCCGGGAGTCCCGGACACCGCACGCGGCGGCCGCGGCCCGGGCCCGCGACCACAACGGGGCGGTGGTCTGACCGGAGCAGAGCGCCGGCAACGTCCCCTTCCGGGGCGGCGCCTGCCGCGGTCCGCGAATCGGGCGCGGGCCCGGACCGGTCGGTCCGGGCCCGCGGGGGTGGTCAGCGCTGGATGAGGAACCGGGTGCCCGCCACCGGCCAGGACGGTGAGCAGCGCGAGGGCCCTGGGCGAGAGGTGGACGGCCACGGTGAGGTGGATGTGGGTTCCGACCGGCTTGATGGCGTTGGCCATGGCACCCCGGAGTACGAGGTCCCGGTACTCCGGGGCTTTCCGGATCCGGCGGGCGCGCTCCAGATCGTCTTCGCTGATCCGCAGCCAGGTCCCGAGGACGAGCTCGGTCCCACCCGTGAGCCGAGCCGGCAGCAGGCAGCGGGTGAGGCTTCCCGCACCGACGACCCTCGCCGGCGTCTGCCACGATGGGCGCCGCTCCGTGACACCTCGTCATCCCCGCGGCCACGGGGAGGTGCGGTCGGGGGCGCACTGGTGCCAGCCGGTACGGCTGTGCCCCGGTCCGGGGGCGGACCGGGGCAGTGAAGCGGGTTGCCAGGACGTGGCCTGCAGGTCAGAAGAGCCGGTCGGCGGCGGGGAAGCCCCAACCGCTGCGGTCGCTGTCGGAGAGGACGGCGGGCGGGTCGGGGAACGGGGCGGACGGGTCTCCGGTGCCCCTGCGGAGGAAGACGTCCTTCTTGGGGTCGGTGGTGCTGTGCGGCTTGATCCCCAGGAGGTCTCCCCGGCCGGCGGCGTCCCCGTCGACGTTGCCGGGGGCCAGGATCTGCGTGAACACGTTCCAGCCGGAGCCGACCTTCACCGGGCCGTCGAGTGTGCCGTCGGCCTTGCCGGCGAAGCGGTAGAGGTCGCCGCCGGGAGTGCGGGTGAGGATGTCGGGAAGGCCGTCACCGGTGAGGTCGCCGGGGGTGAGGACGGTGTCGTAGGCCCCGAAGCCGGACGAGAGGGCGACGGCGGGGCCGAGGCTGCCGTCCGTCCTGGTCGAGAAGCGGGTGAGCATGCCGTCGCCGGTCCGCACGACGAGGTCGGGGTGCCCGTCGCCGTCCATGTCGGGGCTCACGGCGAGCCGGTCGACGGCGCCGAGGCCCTGGGCCACCTCGCGGGGTGCGCGGGTGAACAGCTCGGAGTCCAGGTCACCCGGGTAGAAGCGCAGGGTGCCGCTGGTGTCGATCGCGTAGAGGTCGCCGTCGCCGTCCGTGTCGACGTCCCCCGCCCGGGCGATCAACTCGGTGTTCTTCCAGCCGAAGCCGGTCTTGCACTCGTCGGCGGCGATCTTGCCGTCACTGCGGCCGAAGTGCCGCCAGAGGTCGCCCCCGGTGTCCACGCGCAGCAGGTCGGCGTAGACGTCGGCCCTGGTGTTGCAGTGCTTGAAGGTCGCCGCGCCCCGGTAGGGAAGGTGATCGGAGATGCCCTGGCGGCTCGGGGCGGGGGCGTCGACCGCGGCGGCGACGTTCTTGAAGTGGCTTTCGTCCAGGAAGATGTAGTCGAGCTTGCCGTTCGTGGGGTGGGTGTACTGACCGGAGCGGCAGCGCGTCACCACGGGATGCCCGGCCTGGTCCCGGCACTCGTAGTCGAAGCGGTCGACGTCGGTCTCGTCGGTCTCGATCATCGGCTGACCACCGGGAATGGCACCCGTGCCGCCCAGGTAGAACGGGTCGAGGTCCGCGGAGCGGGGTCGCTCGCGGCTGCCGTAGGTGTTGCGGTTGACCGGGTTGAAGTCACCGCCCAGCACCACGGCGGCGCCGTCGTTGAGCCACGGGTCGATCGACAGGTTGTACGCCTGCGTGAGGGTGAGGAGCGGGTCGTGCGGCGCCCCGTGGTTGGGCCACAGGTGGACGGAGCACGCGCGGGTCCTGACGGACTGGACCGTGGCCTCGACGCACGCCGCGAACCAGTCCTCCTTCGCCGTCGCCGTCGTGACGTCGCCGTACGGGCCGACCGAAGGGTTGAGCATCTTCCTGCTGGTCACGGGCCCCTTGGCGAACACCGCGATGCCGTAGTCGCCGGTCACCACCGTCGACGGCTTGGTGTCGGTCGGGTCGTCCATCGAGCACAGGCCCGGCGACTCGGTCGGGCTGAAGGTGGTCACGAAGTTGCCGGAGCTGTACCCCTCGGCCATCAAGCTCGTGTTGATGGCGTTGTACTGCTGACGGCACACCTCCTGGAGGAAGACCAGGTCGGCCTTCCATTCGAGCGCCTGGCTCACGACCTCGGCACGCCGCGGCTCCACCGTCCGCGGGCTGGTACAGCCACTTTCGAGGCTGTTTCCGCAGATGTTGTACGTCAGGAACCGGACCAGCGGCGCTGTCGTCGGCGTCGGTGCGTCGGCCACGGCCGCCTGCGGCATCCCTGCCAGGACCACCAACAATGCCAACAGAACGGCGAATGTCCCGCGTCTACGCACGGTGAACTTCCCCCTCCACACTCGGCCCGCCCGGTGAGCGCCACCGGCACTCCACGGGCGGGCCATCAACAAGATCAGCAGACCATACCCGGGGGTGGGTCCACTGCGGAGCCCCACGGCCGCCTCCTGTCTGCGGCGCCGCCACCGCGACCACGGTGATCCGGGCTCTGCCTCTCGCGTCCGGAGCCCCGACGGGAAGACGCCCGCCGCGCCCTGCGGACCCTCCCCCGAACCATCAGGGACCCGTCGGCCGAGGCGTCCAAGCGCCCTGTGGCCGGCGGTGTCGACACCGATGACGGCCGCGGACCTCCGGCCCGCCGAGGGCGGGGTGATCGGGCGTCGGCGACTCGGCGACGGGAGAGGGCCGCGTCGACCACCCGGGCTTCGCGGATCACCGTCGAGCGGCCGTCCGGCAGGTGGGTGGGGACGGTCAGCCGGCGGGCCCGGCTGTCGTCGGCGAAGGAGCCGGGCCGGGCCCCGTGCTGGTAGTCGCGGCGGGCGAACTGCGCATCGTCCAGGACCACCCACACGTCCGCGGCGGCCGCCTTGGCCATGGTGGACAGGCGCATGAAGAGGTTGGGCCGGTGGATCGCGCCCAGGCAACCGTGTTGGCGGGTGAGGAGGCGACTGCAAGGTCGGGTGATGCCGAGTACGGCGTGGTCAACCCCATCGCCTTCGAGGCGGCAGGCTCGCAGGCTCCTCCGGGCCGTCATCCAGGCGAAGGGCCGGCGAGTTCGAGGGAGGCTGGGATCCACTCCGCTCGCGCACAGAACCCTCCGCCGCAGCCCGCCCCGGGGGCGCGGCGGCGCCCCCGGGGACACGCTGATGCGGATCAACGGCCGGCGCAGCCTCCCCGCGCGCCCGCGGGGGTCGACCGAGGGTGCCTGTTGGCGTACATCCGAAGCTCAGCCGGGTACGGGTGGGCGCGCGCAGTTCGTGAGGTGCCACAGGCAGGCCGTTCCCAGGGCTGTGCGGCCTGGCAGGGCTGCCCCGCTGTTGGCTCGGGAGCCCTCGGGCGTGTCGGTGGTGGCTGCGATCCTTTGCACCATGGACGACGAGACCTTCTGGGCGCTCATGGACGAGCTGAGCTGTCGCCCCGGTAGCCGGGACGAACGGTTGGAGTGGCTGCGCGGGGAGTTGCGGCGCGGGCCGGCCGCGGGGGCGGTGGAGTTCCAGGCACGGCTGGAGGCCGCGTGCGCGGTGGTCGCCACCGGGGCACTGTGGCGGGCGGTGCGCCGGATCGAGGGTGGCTTGTGCTCTGACGACGGCTTCGACTACTTCGCGCTCTGGCTGGTGGCCCAGGGGCAGAGGACGTACCGGGCGGTGCTCGCCGACCCGGACGCCCTCGCCGACGTCGCCGAGGTACTCGCCCTGGCGGGACGGCACCTGCGGGAGTGGCACGACGACGAATGGCCGGAATGGGAGGAGCTCGGCTACGTCGCCCAGGAGGTGTTCGGCGAGCTGACGGGCCAGGACGACGACTGCTCGGAGGCGTTCCACGAGGCCCTGGACGCCGTCGAGGAAGCATGGCCGAAGCCCGACGACACCGCAGAGGCCACGGTGAGGGCCGGGACACCCCGGCTCGACGCCCTCTTCCCCGGAGAAGCCCGCTCCTGACCGGTGACGCAACGCCGGAGCCCACGACCGTGGGCGGAGAACTCCCGCCGGAGCCGCCGACTACCGTGGACGCATGGTGAACCGAGTACACCCGGTACTGTCCGGGCTGGGCCGAAACCCGGCCGCCCCGCAGGACGTCCTGGTCCGCCTGGCCGCGCATCCGGACGCCCGGACGAGCGTGGCCTGGCGTCGCGGACGGCTGGCGGACCCGGTCGTCGAGGCCCTGCTGACCCACGGCGGTGCCGACATCGCGGTGGCGCTCCACGGGGACCGCCTCTCCCCGGCGATGCGCCGCAGGATCGCCGGGCATGCCGATCCCGAGATCCGCGACGCCTACCCGGACTTCATCCGGCAGATGGTGGACCGTGGGACGCCGATGAGCGTCGACAGCCTGGAGGAGGCCTACGGCCTGCCCCGAACGGACCTCGCCGGAGCGCCGAGTCCCGCTCTGCGTGCCGCCGTCGCGCGTTGCTGGCCCGATCGGCCGGCCGCGGTGCAGCGGAAGCTGCTCGCCGACCCCGACCCCACGGTCCGGGCCGCGGCGACCGAGCGACAACACCCCGGAGTCCCTCCGGAGTTCCGGGACCGCTGCCTCGCCGACCCGGACCCGGCCGTGCGGGCCAACGTCGCACGCCACGTACCGCTGACGCCCGACCAGTTCGACCGGCTCATACGCACCGGGGACGAGTTCGTCCTGCAGTCCGTCGCCGGAAACCCGCACCTGTCCGCCGAGATGGTGGCCCGGTTCCTGGATCTCGAAGACCCGAGTATTCGCGTCATGGTGGCCTACAGCCGCCACACCGACGCCGCGACCCGGGCAGGCCTGCTCGCACCGCTGGAAGCCGAGCGCGCGGCCGGAAGCACCGCCGCCATGCTGGCGCTCGGCTGGACCGGCGTCTCACCGGACTGGCTGAGGGCCGCGCCCCTCGACGAGCGGCTGACCTACCTGGACTGCCCGCACCCGGCGTTCCGGCGCGTCCTGGCCTCCTGCCCCGACCTGCCGGACGAGGCGTGGCAGCGGCTCGACGACGACCCGGACGTCCGGGTCCGCCGCATCGCGGCCCGCCGACCGGACGCCCCACCAGAGGTACTGGAACGACTGGTCCGCACGCACGGCGAGAACTTCCACCTCCGCCCGCTGCTCGTGGAGCACCCCAACTTCCCCCGCCGGGCGCTGCGGACCCTCGTCGACGAACCGGACCCGAGGGTACGTCGGGTCGCCCTGGAGGACCCGGACCTCCCCGTTCCTGCCCTCCACCGGCTCGCCACCTCCCCCGAGCCCTCCCTCCGCCGCGGCGCCGCCCGCCACCCCAACATCACCCACGCCCTGCTGACGCCCCTGCTCCAGGACCCGCTCCCCGAAGTCGCCGACGACGCCGCCGCCAACCCCGCCCTACCGCCGCCCGAGATGTACCGCATCCTCGCCGAGGCCGGCCTCTGACGGACTCCCGGCCCGCGCCCGCCGTTCCGGCCGGGCGAACTCACCGCTCTCCCAACGGTCCAGCGGAGGCAGGCCTGACGGCCGCCGCAGGGGACGAGGGCCTGCCGGCTGCTCCGGACGCGCTCAGAAGTGGTCGGGGCCCGACCAGCTGTACCAGGGGCCGCCGAGGTGGTCGTACGACTCGGGGTAGCGGGCCGGGCCCTGCGGGAAGTAGGCGTAGCCCTGGTTGGCGAAGAGGCCGGAGGTCGCGATGGGGAACTTGACGCCGCCGTCTGCCAGTTCGGCGTCCTTGATCCGGAAGCCGCCGATCCGGGCCGGGCCGGGGTCCACCGTGCCCGTGGCGAGGGCCCTTTCGGCGTAGGAGGTGAGCGCGGGCCGCGCGAGCGCGAACCGCACCTCGCGGGGAACGCCCTGGCTCACCAGCAGGGCGGTCGTGGCGATCAGCGGCGGGACGGCCGCCCACCGCCAGCGGCCGCGGCGCCGTCCCGCCGCTGCCTCCTGCGCCGGCTTGCGGGTGCCCGCCAGCTGCCGGACGAGCCACGCGAACGGGATGAGCCCGAGCGCCGCCGACCCCACCGCGAGAACCTCGTAGTCCCAACCGGGCACGCTGAAGCCGAACGCGACCGCCCCCGACGCCAGCAGGCAGCCCAACAGCGCGCCGGGGCCCGGCCGCTGGAACCCGTACACCCGGCGTCGCACGGCGGGCGACAGGGACAGGACCTCAAGGCCCATGACGAACGGAGGATGACGACTCGGCGGGGCCGGCTGAGGGTCGGTGGGGCTGGTCCCGTAGGGGTTGGGGGGCCGGGTAGGACCTGGGTCGGATCGTGAAGCCATCCCGCAGCAGGACGGGGCGCGGGCCGGGCGGATCGGAGACTGGAGGCGATCCGAGAGACCGAGTTCCGCATAGGGGGCGGCATGGTGCTGCGCGTTGGACGAACGACTTCCGTGTTGACGGCGGGTGCCGCTGTGCTGGCGGCGCTCACACCGGCGACCGCGTTCGCGGCGGAGGAGCCGCTCCAGGGGTACGGGCGGCAGCAGCTGCGGTGGGAGCGGTGTGCCGCGGACCAGCCGGCCTCGTTGGAGTGCACGACGGTGAAGGTGCCGCTGGACTACGCCGACCCGGGTGGTCGGACCATCGGGATCGCGGTCTCCCGGATCAAGGCGGGCAGTGCGGCGAAGCGGCACGGCGTGCTGCTGATGAACCCCGGCGGCCCGGGTGCTCCGGGGCTGACGATGCCCGCCGGAATGGAGCCCCTGCTGCCGGCCGAGGTGCGCGAGCGCTTCGACCTGGTCGGCTTCGACCCGCGCGGGGTCGGACGCAGTTCGCCCGTCAACTGCGGTCTGACGGCGGACGAGCAGGTCCTCCAGCACCCCTACTCGGCCGCGACGTTCGGGCAGGACGTGGCGCGGGCCGGGAGCGTGGCGGACAAGTGCTGGGCCAGGGCCGGGGACCTGCTGCCGCACATCACCACCCGGAACACGGCACGCGACCTGGACGCCGTCCGGGCCGCGCTGGGGCAACGGACGATCTCCTACCTGGGCCACTCGTACGGCACCTACCTGGGCGCGGTCTACACCCAGATGTTCCCCCGGCGCGCGGACCGCTTCGTGCTCGACAGCGCCCTCGACCCGGCCCTGGTCTGGCGCGGTGTGCTGCGCGGCGCGACCGAAGCCGCCGAACTCGCCTTCACCCGCTGGACGGAGTGGGCCGCCGCCCGCGACGCGGCCTACGGACTGGGCGCCACCCCGGAGGCCGTCCGCGCCGCGTTCTGGGACCTGATCAGCCACGCCGACCGCACGCCGATCCCGCTGGAGGGTCAGCTGTTCGACGGCGACGCCATCCGGGCGCAGTACCCGGCCTTCGTGGAGGTCGAGGCCGTCACGCCCTTCATCGTCGCACTGAAGGCGGCGGCGGGCACACCGGCCGGGCCGAGTGCCGACGTTCCCGCCGCGGCCGAGGCCCCGGACGTGGACAACGTGGTCTCCGCCGCCTGGGCCGTCCTGTGCGGTGACGTCCGGAGCTGGCCGCGCGACCCCGAGCAGTACCGCCGGGACGCGATCCGGGACCGAGCCGCCAGCCCCCTGGCAGGCGACCTGGGGGCCGGCATCCAGCCCTGCGCGTTCTGGAAGTCCGCTCCTCGCGAGGCGGTCACCGTCGTGAACAACGACGTCGACGCGCTGATCGTGCAGAACCAGTGGGACCCGCAGACGCCCCTGGCGATGGCCAAGGGCATGCGGCGCGCCCTGCACGGCGCCCGCATGGTCACGGTGGCCGGCGGCGAGGGCCACGGTGTCCTGGTGACCGGCCGTCCGTCCTGCGCGGACGGCGACGTCACCCGCTACCTGACGACGGGACGCCTGCCCGCGAAGGACCGCACCTGCAGCTGACACCGCGCCGCCGGAGCCGATCTGCGCTCATCACCGGTCCGTCCCAGGCGTCGACCGTCGCCCTCCCCGCGCCCGCGGCTCTCGGCCGGAAGGTGCGGCCCGATCCGCAGGGATCAGCAGGGCACGCCCCGGGCGCCGGCGCCCCGTGGGGGCCGGCGCCCGGGGCCGGGGTCAGTAGACGAGGATGTCCCAGTGGTTGCCCTCGTTGCAGTACAGGTTGCCCGAGGCGGCCTTCCACTGCGGGTAGCCGTCGCCGCGGAGGCCGATGTAGGTGAAGCTGTTCTGGATGTAGCCGTCGATGCAGGAGTTGCGTGAGATGTCGACCTTGTAGCCGTTGTAGTGGCTGTAGGTGCCGGAGGCGTGGCCCACCTCGGTGCCGCCGGTGATGTTGATGGCACAGCCGCTGGCCTGCTTGAGGGTGATGATCGCGCTCACCGTGCCCGAGTTGATCTGCTCGAACGAGGTGCAGGTGGAGTTGGACCTGGTGGTGCAGCCCCCACTGGAGCTCCACGTGATGCCGGCGCCGCTGAACTGACCGGCGGCCGTCGACTGCGACAGCTTGGTTCCGCTGGCGCCGGCCGTGGGCGCCGAGACGGCGAGGCCGGCCATGGCCAGGGCGACGAGGGTGACTGCGGTGCGTGGCTTCATCTGCATCTCCCGGTGAGAACGGTGTTCCTCCGACTCGACCCCTGCTCCTTCGCCACGCCTCGGCGGGAGGGCGGGAAGTCCGGTGCCGGGCCGACGGGACCGGCCCGGACGAAGGGGTCGTACGCAGTGCTGTGACGCGGCAGTGCTCCGGCGCGAGGGACGCGGGCTTCGAGCGCCGGCATCGCACCAGGATGGCCCACGGTCGCCCGTGCGAGTAGACCCGCGACCGTGAATTCTCGCGTGCCGGGGCGGCCTCCCCCGGGCCGAAACGCTCCACGGGGCGCACCGCACGATCACCCCGGGGCGGCGGGGCTGTCGTGGGCCTCTGCGAGACTCGCCGCCATGCGGGCCGATACAGAACTGCTGCGGGACCTGATCGCCGTGACTCCGGGGATCGTCACCTGGCCGGGCCGTGGCCGGCCGGAGTCGGCGATCCGGGCGGCGGAGGCCGTCGTCGGCCCGCTGGACCACTCGTACCGGTGGTGGCTGGGCAAGTACGGGGAGGGCTCGTTGCGCGGGCGGCCGGTCGCCACGGTGGAGCCCGTGCCGGGTCTCGGCGAGCCCGGGCTCGTCGAGGAGTGGTCCGGCGGGGACCGGCTCTGGTTCTACGAGGACGACGACCACGAGCGGTACGGCTTCGCCCTCGACCGGGCGGCCGGCGGGGAGTGGCCCGTCGTCGTGCGCGGCCCCTTCACCGGCGAGGAGCAGCCGGTCGCCGATTCCTTCGGCGGGTTCCTCACGGTGTGGACGGCGCTGGCCGCCGGGCTGCGCGAGGGGCCGAACCCGGCCGTCGCCCGGCTGTGGCGCACCACGCCCGGGGTCCGGCTGCCGGACGGCGGCGGGCTGCACGGGCCGCACACCTTCCGCGCCCGCAACGACGCCTGGGAGGTGCGGACGCACGCGCCCCACTGGGTCCTGGTCGGCGAGGACGGTGGTGGAGCGGGCCTGTTCATGCGCCGGCACGGCCGGGACCGCTCCTCGCTGTACCGGCTCGCGCCCGGCCTCCTCCGGGGCGATGTCGCGGACCACGGGGAGCTGCTGGACGCGGACCTGTTCGACTGGCTCGACCGGCTCCTCCCCTGAATACTTCATGGGGAGAAATATTCAGGCTCTCGACCGTGTTTGCCCCGGCGCGTGCGGGAACGGCCCGCACGGTTGAGGACAGGAGCGGCCCCGTGCGCGTCGAGATCTGGAGCGACATCAACTGCCCGTGGTGCTACATCGGCAAGGCGCGGTTCGAGCGGGCCCTGGCGGGCTTCGCCCACCGGGGTGAGGTCGAGGTGGTCCACCGGTCGTTCGAGCTCGACCCCCGGTCGCCGCACCAGGCGCGGCCGGTGGTGCCGCTGATCGCCGCCAAGTACGGCATCGGGCTGGAGCAGACGGAGGCGGCGGAGCAGCGGATCGCCGACAACGCGCGGGCGGAGGGGCTGGCGTACGTCCGCGCGGGGCGGGACGCCGCGAACTCCTTCGACATGCACCGGATGCTGCACTTCGCCGCCGAGCACGGGCGGCAGGCCGCCCTGCTGGACCTGCTCTACCGGGCCAACTTCGCCGAGGAGGCCTCCGCGTTCGCGCCGGGGCGGCTGGTGGAGCTGGCCGTCGAGGCCGGGCTGGACGGGGAGCGGGCGGCGCGGGTGCTCGCCGACCGGGAGGCGTACGCCGAGGCGGTGCGCGAGGACGAGGCGACGGCGAGCGCCATGGGCGCCACGGGCGTGCCGTTCTTCGTGTTCGACCGCCGGCTCGGGGTCTCGGGCGCCCAGCCGGCCGAGACCTTCACGGCCGCGCTGGAGCAGGCCTGGGAGAGCCGCACGGTCCTGACCCTGGTCGGTGGAGACGGGGCCGGCGAGAACGGCGGAGAGGCCGGGAACGGCGGGGAGGCGTGCGGCCCGGAGGGGTGCGCGGTGCCGCGGCGCTGAGCGCGGCCGGATGCGGGATGCTGGCCCCATGACAACCGCGGTGGTGGTGGGCGGCGGGCCCAACGGGCTGGCCGCCGCCGTCCGGCTGGCGCAGGCCGGGGTGCGGGTGACCGTGCTGGAGGCCGCCGGGGAGGTGGGCGGCGGGGCGCGCAGCGGCGAGGCGATCGTGCCCGGGCTGCTGCACGACCACTGCTCGGCCGTCCACCCGATGACGATCGGCTCGCCCTTCCTGCGCCGCCTCGGGCTGGAGCGCTTCGGGCTGGAGTTCCGGCTCCCCGAGGTGGACTGCGCCCATCCGCTGGACGACGGCACGGCCGGGGTGCTGTACCGGTCGGTGGCCGACACGGCCGCCGGGCTGGGCGGCGCCGACGGCCGGCGGTGGCGGCGGCTGTTCGAGCGGCCCGCCGCCGGGTACGACCGGCTGGCCGCCGACGTCATGGGCCCGCTGCTGCGCCTGCCCCGCCACCCGCTGCGGCTCGCCCGCTTCGGGCTGCCCGCACTGCTCCCGGCCTCCGCGCTGGCCGGGGCGTTCTCCGGCGAGCGGGCGCGGGCGCTGTTCGGCGGGGCGGCGGCGCACGCGTTCCAGCCGCTGCACCGGCCGCTCAGCGCGGCGATCGGGCTCGGGCTGCTCACCTCGGGCCACCGGTACGGCTGGGCGGTGGCGGCCGGCGGGTCGGGGGCGATCACCCGGGCGCTGGTCGCGCTGCTCACCGAGCTGGGCGGCACGGTCGAGACCGGGGTGCGGGTGCGCTCCGCCGCCGAGCTGCCGCCCACCGACCTCGTCCTGTACGACCTCGCGCCCGGCGCCGTCGCCGACCTCCTCGGCGACCGGCTGCCGCCCCGGGTCGCCCGCGCCTACCGCCGCTTCCGCCACGGACCCGGCGCGTTCAAGGTCGACTTCGCGGTGGAGGGCGGCGTCCCCTGGACGGCCGAGCCGGCCCGCCGCGCCGGCACCGTCCACCTCGGCGGCGGCTTCGCCGAGATCGCCGCCGCCGAGCGCGCCGTCACCGCCGGGCGGATGCCGCGGCGCCCGTTCGTCCTGGTCGGCCAGCAGTACCTCGCCGACCCGCGGCGCTCCGTCGGCGACGTCCACCCAGTGTGGAGCTACGCCCACGTGCCGCACGGCTACACCGGGGACGCCACCGAGGCGATCACCGCGCAGATCGAACGCTTCGCCCCCGGCTTCCGCGAGCGGATCATCGGCCGGGCCGTGCGCCGCCCCGCCGGCTTCGCGGCCGACAACCCCAACTTCGTCGGCGGCGACATCATGACCGGCGCCAAGGACCCGGCCCAGCTCCTCCTCGGCCCCCGTCCCGCCCCGCGCCCCTACGCCACCGGCGTGCCCGGCCACTACCTCTGCTCCGCCGCCACCCCGCCCGGCCCGGGCGTCCACGGCATGTGCGGGGCCAACGCCGCCGAGGCGGCCCTGGCCTCCCTGCGGGGCCGGACGCGGCGGTGACGGCACGGCCCCGGGCACCGCGACTGCCAGGGCCGCCAGGGCCGTTCGTATCCGATCGCGCGGCACAGGGATGACATCGGTACGTGTGGCGCATGCGTTCGGCCGCACGGGGGGACGGTGCCGGCCCACCCCCCTTCGCAAAGGCGGTTCCTCATGCGACGCATCAGTCTGCTGATCGCGACGACCCTCGGCGCGGCCGTCCTGGCCGCGGGCACCACGGCCTCGGCCGACACCTCCCGGCAGTCCGGCCCGGCGCCCGCCGCGGCCGTACCCCGGGCACAGCCCCAGACGAAGGGCTGCGTCAACGCCGCGGGGTTCCCCTTCGTCGTCACCAACAACACCGCGGGGCCGGTCGTGGTCTTCGACGAGCCCGACTGCACCGGAAGCGCGGTCGGCGTCGTGCCGCCCGGGCAGACGCAGGTCTTCGAGTTCGGCCGGAGCGCCTACTTCACCCAGTAGCACCGCCGGGGCCACCGCAGAGGGCGGCGGGAGCGCGGTCCGGGGCCACCCCGATGTTTGTATCGCTCTCTTGACTAGCGTCACCGAAGCGCGATACTTGCCTCACTCCCGCTCGCCCGATGAGGTGGCCCGCCCATGGAGCTCTCTCCCTCTGCGCACGTGGACACGTTCTGTCGCGACAACCTTCCGCCGCTCGACGAGTGGCCCGAATTCCTCTTCGAACTACCGGAGTTGGCCTATCCGGAACGGCTGAACTGCGCGCACGAGCTGCTCGACGCGACGATCGAGCGCCACGGACCCGACCGGCGCTGCCTGGTCACGCCCGACGGGCAGTGGACGTACGGCGAGCTGCGCGAGCGCGCGGACGGGGTGGCCCGGCTGCTGGCCGGGCGGCTCGGCGTGGCACCCGGCAACCGGGTGCTGTTACGCGGCCCCAACTCACCTTGGCTGGTGGCCTGTTGGCTCGGGGCGCTGAAGGCGGGCGCGGTCGCCGTGACCACCATGCCGCTGCTGCGCGCGGGCGAGCTGACCACGATGCACGCGATCGCCCGGCCCGTGGTGGCGCTCTGCGACGACCGCTTCCTGACGGACCTGGAGCACGCCGGGACGCCGGGGCTGACCGTGGTCCCCTACGGCGCCGCCGGACCCGAGGGCCTGACCGGCGGCGGCCCCTTCTCCGCCGTGCCGACCGCCGCCGACGACGTCGCGCTGATCGCCTTCACCTCCGGCACCACCGGCCGTCCCAAGGCCACCATGCACTTCCACCGGGACGTGCTCGCCAACGCCGACACCTTCTCGCGCCACCTGCTGCGCCCCACCCCCGACGACCTGTTCGGCGGTACGCCGCCGCTCGCCTTCACCTTCGGCCTCGGCGGCCTGGTGGTCTTCCCGCTGCGGGCCGGCGCCGCCACCCTGCTGCTGGAGCAGGCCACCCCCGAGCAGCTCGCCGAGCAGGTGCACCGGCACGGGGTCAGCGTGCTGTTCACCGCGCCGACGGCCTACCGGGCGATCCTCGCCGCCGGGCTGGCCGACCGGCTGGCGGGCGTGCGGCGGTGCGTGTCGGCGGGCGAGCACCTGCCGGCGAGCGTCTGGGAGGCGTTCCGGGCGGCCACCGGGCAGCGGCTGATCGACGGCATCGGGGCCACCGAGCTGCTGCACGTGTTCATCTCCGCCGCCGACGAGGACATCCGCCCCGGCGCGACCGGACGGCCCGTCCCCGGCTACCGGGCGGCGATACTGGACGAGCAGGGCCGGCCGGTGCCCGACGGGCGGCCCGGGCGGCTCGCCGTCAAGGGCCCGACCGGCTGCCGCTACCTGCACGACGACCGCCAGCGCGCGTACGTCCGGGGCGGCTGGAACCTCACCGGCGACACCTTCGTCCGCGACGCCGACGGCTACTTCTGGTACCAGGCGCGCGACGACGACATGATCGTCTCCTCCGGCTACAACATCGCCGGCCCCGAGGTCGAGCAGGTGCTCGCCGGCCACCCGGACGTCGCCGACTGCGCGGTGGTCGGGATGCCGGACGAGCGGCGCGGAACCGTCGTCAAGGCGTACGTGGTGCTGCGCGCGGGCGTGCGGGCGGGGCCGGGGACGGTCCGGGCCCTCCAGGAGCACGTCAAGCGCACGATCGCGCCGTACAAGTACCCGCGCGCGGTGGAGTTCGTCGAGGCGCTGCCGCGCACCGCGACCGGGAAGCTGGCGCGCGCCGAGCTGCGCCGGCGGGCGGCGGCCGCGCCCGCGGCGGCCCCGGCCAGTGTGACCACCGAGCGGCGGGTCGAGTGGTCGGACACGGACGCGGCCGGGCACTACCACTTCTCGGCCGTCCAGCGCTGGGCCGAGGCAGCCGAGGCCACGCTGCTGCGCCGTCTGGGCCTGGACGCGCTGTTCGGGCGGATCCCGCGGGTGCACTTCGAGGCGGACTACCGCGAGCGGCTCTGGTTCGGCGACGTGGTCCGCACCGAGCTGCGGGTGGAGCGGGTCGGCGAATCCTCGCTGCACTACGCCTTCGAGGTGCACGGGCCGAACGGCCTGGCCGCCAGCGGGCGGATGTCGGTGGTGCACGCCGCGCCGCACGCCAAGGGCGCCGAGCCGTGGCCCGCGCAGGTGCGCCACGCGCTCGCCGAGGCCGGGCGGCAGGAGCCGGAGGTGATCCGGTGACCGGCGCCGCCGGCCGGATCGCGGTGATCGGCGCCGGACCGGGCGGGCTCTACTTCGCCGCGCTGGCCCGGCAGTCGGCGCCCGGGCGGGAGATCACCGTCTTCGAACGGGACGGCCGGGACGACGAGTTCGGCTTCGGGGTGGTCTTCTCCGACGAGACGCTGGACGGCATCGCGCAGGCGGACCCGCGGGTCTACGCCGCGATGAGCGCGGAGTTCGCCCGCTGGAGCGACATCGACGTCCGCTACGCCGGCCGGGTGCGCACCTGCGGCGGGCACGGCTTCGCGGCGCTGGACCGCAACCGGCTGCGCGCGATCCTGCAGCGCCGCTGCGCGGAACTGGCGGTGGACGTGCGCTACCGCACGCCCGCCCCGCCGGCCGCCCGGCTCGCCGAGGAGTACGACCTGGTGGTCGCGGCGGACGGCATCAACTCGGCGACCAGGGCGGCGTTCCCGGACGCCTTCCGGCCGGAGCCGGACGAGCGGCACAGCCGCTACATGTGGCTCGCCACCGACAAGGTGTTCGACGCCTTCACCTTCGTCGTCGAGCGCTTCGGCTTCGGCGTGCTCCAGGTGCACGCCTACCCGTACAGCGCCGAGCGCTCCACGTTCATCGTGGAGCTGGCCGAGGAGCCCTGGCGGCGGGCGGGCTTCGAGGCCCTGGCCGCCCGGGAGTTCGCGCGCGGCGAGAGCGACACGGCGAGCGTGCGGCGCTGCGCGGAGCTGCTCGCCGGGCACCTGGACGGGCACCGGCTGATCCCCAACGCCTCCCGCTGGATCCGGTTCACCACGGTGCGCAACGCCTCCTGGCGGCACCGCAACGTGGTGCTGCTCGGCGACGCGGCGCACTCCGCCCACTTCTCGATCGGCTCGGGCACCAAGCTGGCCCTGGAGGACGCCCTGGCGCTCACCGCGAGCCTGAACGAACAGCCCACGCTGGACGGAGCGCTGGCGGCCTACGAGGCGGAGCGGCGGCCGGTGGTGGAGTCCACCCAGCGGGCCGCGCAGGCGAGCCTGGAGTGGTTCGAGACGATCGGCCGGCGCACCGGCCAGGGCCCGGACCAGTTCGCGTTCAACCTGCTCACCCGCAGCCGACGGGTCACCTACGGAAGTCTGCGCGAGCGCGATCCGGGGTTCGTCGCCGCGGTGGAGCAGGCGGTCGCGGGGACGCCGGACGCCCGCGGCACGCCGCCGATGTTCCGGCCGCTGAAGCTCGGCGCGCTGGAGCTGCGCAACCGGGTGGTGGTGCCGCCGCTGGCCACCTTCACGGCCGTCGACGCGCTGCCGAGCGCCTTCGACCGCGCCCAGCTGACCGCGCACGCCCTCGGCGGCGCCGGGCTGGTGATCGCCGGGATGACCGCCGTCACCCCGGAGGGCCGGGCCACCGACCGCTGCCCCGGCCTGTGGAACGACCACCAGGAGCAGGCCTGGCGCGAACTCCTCGACGCGGTACGGGCGGTGAGCGACACCCCGGTGGGCATCCAGCTGACCCACGCCGGGCGCCGGGCCGCCCGGGCGGTGCCCGGCCCGGACGGCTCCGGCCCCCCGCTCACCGAGGGCGGCTGGCCGGTGATCGCCGCCTCGCCGCTGCCGTGGGACGCCGGAGGTCCGCTTCCGCACGAGGCGAACGCCGTCCAGCTCGCCGCCGTCACCGCCGACTTCGCGGCCTCGGCGGAGCGCGCGGCACAGGCCGGGTTCGACGTGCTGGAGCTGCAGTTCGGCCACGGCCATCTGCTCTCCGGCTTCCTGTCACCGCTCACCAACCGCCGCACCGACCGCTACGGCGGCCCGCTCGCCCAGCGGCTGCGGCTGCCGCTGGAGGTGCTGGCGGCGGTCCGCGCCGTCTGGCCGGCCGGGCGGCCGCTGCTGGTGCGGATCTCGGCGAGCGACTGGGCGCCGGGCGGCACCGGGGAGGCGGAGGCCGTCGCGATCTGCCGCGCGCTGGCGGAGGGCGGCGCGGACGCGGTGGACGTCTCCACCGGCGAGGTGGTGGCGCACCAGCGGCCGCCGTACGGGCGCGGCTACCAGACGCCGTTCGCCGAACTGGTGCGCGCCGCCACCGGCCTGCCGACCGTCGCGGTGGGGGCGATCTCCCACCACGACGACGTCAACTCGGTGCTGCTGGCGGGCCGGGCGGACCTGGTGGCGGTCGGCCGGGCCCAGCTGTACGACCCGCTGTGGACCCTGCACGCCGCCGCCGAGCAGGGCTACGCGGGCCCCGGCGCGCGCTGGCCCGCGCCGTGGGCCGCGGGCAGCCGCCGGCCGCCCGGTCCCGGGTCCGACCGGGCGGCGCCGCGGCTGCGGCTGGTGCGCGAGCCGGCCGCACCGGTGCACCGCCGCTGGCGGCCCGCCCCCACCGAGCGCCCCGAGGAGGAACGATGACCGAGCCCGTGTCGGCCGCGCTGCGGCTGCCCCGCTTCACCGCCGCCGCCGTCCAGGCCGCGCCCGTCTACCTGGACGCCGCCGCCACCGTCGACAAGGCGGTCGCGCTGATCCACGAGGCGGCCGGGCACGGCGCCTCCCTCGTCGTCTTCCCCGAGGTGTTCGTCCCCGGCTACCCCTACTGGAACTGGACGATGAACCCGGTCCAGGGTTCGCCCTGGTACGAGCGCCTCTACCGCGCCTCGGTGGACGTCCCGGGACCGCACGTCGACACGCTGCGCGCCGCCGCCCGCCGGGCCGGGGTGGTGCTGGTGATCGGCGTCAACGAGCGCGGACCGCACAGCCTCGGCGTGCTGTACAACACCCTGCTGACCATCGACGCCGACGGCGAACTCACCGGCGTGCACCGCAAGCTGGTGCCGACCTGGGCTGAGAAGCTGACCTGGACGCCGGGCGACGGCAGCACCCTGCGGGTCCACCGCACGGCCGTCGGCCCGCTCGGCGCGCTCGCCTGCGGCGAGAACACCAACCCGCTCGCCCGGTTCACCCTGCTGGCGCAGGGCGAACTCGTGCACGCCGCCGCCTACATCGCCCTGCCGGTCGCCCCCGAGGACTACGACATGGCGGAGGCGATCGCGCTGCGCGCCGCCGCGCACTGCTTCGAGGGCAAGGTGTTCACGGTGGTCTCCTGCTCCACGATCTCTCCGGAGATCACCACCGCGATCGCCGGCGAGGACCACGAGCTGCGCAAGCAACTCGCCCGCCCGCGCAGCGCGCTGTCCGGGATCTTCGGCCCCGACGGGCGGGCGGTGACCGAGCCGCTGGTGGACGAGGAGGGCATCGTCTACGCCGGGATCGACCTCGGCCGCTGCGTGCAGCCCAAGCAGATGCACGACATCGTCGGCCACTACAACCGCTTCGACGTCTTCCGGCTGCACGTGGACGACCGTCCGCTGCGGCCGCTCACGCTCGCCCAGCAACCCCCGAAGGAGGAGGAATGACCGCCGGAAGCGACTACGACGACGACCGGATCGGCCGGGCACGGGTCGGTGACAACCCGGAACTGGCCGCCTATTACGAAGAGTTGGCCAAGGTCGACGCGGGCGCGCTGTGGACCGTGGCGAACGAGATCGAACCCTGGTACCCCCAGCCGAAGTCGGTGCCGGTGCTCTGGCGCTACGCGGACCTGCGCCCGCTGGTCCGCAAGGCCCTCCCGCTGGTCAGGGCCGACGACGCCGGACGCCGGGTGGTCATGCTGGTCAACCCCGGCCGCCGCGAACTCAGCGCCGCCGTCGGCCTGCTGTACACCGGCCTGCAGATCATGGGCCCCGGCGAGGCGATGACCGCGCACCGCCACCAGGCCTCCGCGCTGCGCTTCGTCCACGAGGGCACCGGCGCCTGGACGATCGTCGACGGCCAGAAGCTCAAGGTCGGCCCGCGCGACTTCGCCATCACGCCCAACAGCACCTGGCACGAGCACGGCAACGAGTCCGGCGACGGCCCGGTGATCTGGCAGGACGGCCTGGACATCCCGCTGGTCAACATGCTGGACGCGAACTTCTACGAGGTGCACCCGGAGCTGTACCAGCGGCCCGGCACGGTGGTCAACTCCTCGCTGCTGACGTACGGCGGCAACCTGCTGCCGTACGGCGTCGAGAAGTGGACCCGCCCCTACTCCCCGCTGCTCGGCTGGCCCTGGGAGCCCAGCTACCACGCGCTCACCCAACTCGCCCGCGCCACCGAGGGATCGCCCTACGACGGAGTGGTCATGGAGTACTCCAACCCGGTCACCGGCGGCCCGGTGATGCCCACCATGGGCGCCCACCTCCAGCTGCTGCGGCCCGGCCAGGCCACCCGCGCCCACCGGCACACCGGCTCGGTGGTCTACACGGCGGCCAAGGGGCGCGGCGTCTCGGTGATCGCCGGGCGGCGGTTCGCCTGGGAGCAGGGCGACATCTTCGTCGTGCCGTCCTGGGCCTGGCACGAGCACGCGAACCTCGACCCCGGCGAGGACGCCTGCCTGTTCTCCTTCAACGACTTCCCGGTGATGCACTCGCTCGGCCTGTACCGCGAGGAGGCCTACCCGGAGCACGACGGGCACCAGCCCACCACCACCCCGTGACCAGGAGCCCGCACCCATGAGGCTGTTGACCTACCGCGCCCCCCTCACCGACGCCCCGCGCCTCGGCGCCCTGCTCGACGGCGACCGCGTCGCCGACCTGACCGCGCTCGCCGCGGCCGCCGGCGCCGAGCTGCCCGGCGACCTGCTGGGACTGATCCGCGCCGGTGAACCCGCCCTGGCCACCGCCCGCGCCCTGGCCACCGACGCGGCGCGGAACCCGGCCGCGCTGCCCCGGCTCACCGACGTCGCCCTGGACGCGCCGCTGCGCCCCGGCAAGATCGTCGGGGTCGGCCTCAACTACGTCGAGCACGTCGCCGAGTCGCACCGCACCCTGGACACCGACCGCGAACTGCCCGACCGGCCCGTGCTGTTCAGCAAGCCCTCCACCGCCGTCACCGGCCCCGGCGGGGCGATCCGGCACAACGCCGACCTCACCAAGCAGCTCGACTGGGAGTGCGAACTCGCCGTGGTGATCGGCGCCCCCGCCGTCCGGGTGGCCGAGGCCGACGCCTGGCGGCACGTCTTCGGCTACAGCATCGTCAACGACATCAGCGCCCGCGACCAGCGCCGCTCCGGCCAGTGGTTCTTCTCCAAGGGCCAGGACAGCTTCGCGCCGTTCGGCCCGCTGGTGGTGACCGCCGACGAGATCCCCGACCCGCAGCGGCTCGACCTCTCGCTGCGCGTCAACGGCGAACTGCGGCAGAACTCCAACACCCGCCACATGCTGTTCGGCATCGCCCGGCTGATCGCCGACATCTCCTCCGGGGTCACCCTGGAGCCCGGGGACGTCATCGCCACCGGCTCGCCGTCCGGCGTCGGCGCCGGGATGGTGCCCCCGCAGTTCCTCCAGCCCGGCGACCTCGTCGAGGCGACCATCGAGCGCATCGGCACCCTCGCCAACCCGGTGGTCGACGCCCGCTGAGACGCCCGCCGAGGCGCCCGCCCAACGGCCGATGCCCGATGCCCGATGCCCGATGCCCGCTGACCCGACCACGGAAGGACCGTCCCCGCCATGGCCACCACCTACCGGATCGGCCAGATCGTCCCGAGCTCCAACGTCACCATGGAAACCGAGGTGCCGGCCCTGCTGCGGGCCCGCGAACGGGTCGCGCCCGAGCGGTTCACCTTCCACTCCAGCCGGATGCGGATGACCAGGGTCACCCCCGAGCAGCTGCGCCGCATGGACGCCGAATCCGACCGGTGCGCCGCCGAGCTCGCCGACGCCCGGGTCGACGTGCTCGGCTACGCCTGCCTGGTGGCCGTGATGAGCGCCGGCACCGGCTACCACCGGGAGGCCGAACAGCGGCTGCACCGGCGCACCGTGGAGGCCGGCGCGCCCGCGCCGGTCGTCACCAGCGCCGGCGCCCTGGTGGCCGGGCTGCACCTGCTCGGCGCGCGCCGGGTCGCCGTGGTCACCCCCTATCCGCGGCCGCTGGCCCGCACGGTGGTCGACTACCTGGGCCACGAGGGCATCGAGGTGGTCGACCACACGGCCCTGGAGATCGCCGACAACCTCGACGTCGCCGCCCACGACCCGGCGAAGCTCCCGGCGATCGCCGCCGGGCTCGCCCACCGGGAGGCCGACGCGGTGGTGCTGTCGGCGTGCGTCCAGCTGCCCTCGCTGTCGGCGATCGAGGAGGCCGAGCAGCGGCTCGGCAAGCCGGTCGTCTCCGCCGCCGTCTGCACCACCCACCAACTGCTGCGCGCCCTCGGCCTGCCGGCCCACGCCCCCGGCGCGGGGCACCTGCTCTCCGGCGCCTTCGCCGAGGCCTGACCCGACGGCGCGGACGCCGGGCGGCCCCGCCGCTATGATCACCAGCAGCTGCCGGGGAGGAGGCCCAGCATGACGGAGAGCACGCCCCGGCCCAGCTCACTGATCCACACCGTCTACGGCGAATTCGTCCGCCGCCTCGGCGGCTGGATATCGATCGCCGACCTGATCGCCCTGATGGCCGAGCTGGACGTCGACGCCCCCGCCGTCCGCTCGGCCATCTCGCGTCTCAAGAAGGCCGGCACCCTGCTCCAGGAGCGCCGCGAGGGCACCGGCTACCGGCTCTCCCCCGCGATGGAGCCGGTGTTCGAGGAGGGCGACCGCCGGATCTTCCACAGCCTGGAGCCCGCCGCGCTGGCCGACGGCTGGGTGGTGGCGGTCTTCTCGGTGCCCGAGTCCGAACGCGCCCACCGCCACACCCTGCGCTCCCGGCTCAGCTGGCTCGGCTTCGCCAACGCCGCCCCCGGCGTCTGGCTGGCCCCCGCCCGGCTGCTGCCGGACGCCCGGCGGCTGCTGGCCCGGCTCGGCCTGGACGCCTATGTGCACTTCTTCCTGTCCGCCGAGTACGCGGGCTTCACCGACCTGCGCACGGCCGTCGCCGGCTGGTGGGACTTCCCCGCCATCGAGGCCCAGTACGCGGCCTTCACCGACACCTGGCGGCCGGCCGCCACCGACCTGCGCGAGCGCCCCGCCGGGCCGGAGCCGGCCGAGGCGTTCCGCGCCTACGTCCCGATGCTCACCCAGTGGCGCCGCCTGCCCTACCTCGACCCGGGCCTGCCCGAGGAGTTGCTGCCCGCCGACTGGAACGCCGTCGCGGCGCGGGCCGTCTTCACCGAACTGCACGCCCGGCTCGCCGGGCCCAGCCTGGGACACGTCGAGAAGGTCACCGGCCGGCCGGCCGCCGCCCACCCCCGCCAGGAGCCGTGATGACGCCGACCCGCCCGCCCGCCGACCTCCTGGTGCGGGCCGCCGCCGTGCACACCCTCGTCCCCGGCGAGCCGCCGCGGCGGGCGCTCGCCGTCACCGGCAGCCGGATCACCGCCCTCTCCCCCGACCCGCACGGCCTGGACGCGCTCCTCGGTCCGGACACCGAGATCGTCGACGCACCGCACGCCACCGTGCTGCCGGCCTTCGACGACACCCACACCCATCTCGTCCTCGCCGGCCACAGCGTGCACGGCGTCCCCGTCCACCGGGCCGCCGACCTGTCCGGCTTCCTCGCCCTGATCCGCGAGCGCGCCGCCCGCACCCCCGCCGGCGCGTGGATCCGCACCACGGTCAACTGGCAGGAGATCAACCTGGCCGAGCAGCGGATGCCCACCACCGGGGAGCTGGACGGCGCCACCGCCGACCACCCGGTGCTGGTGCGCCGCGGCGCCTACAACATGGTGCTCAACTCGGCGGCGCTGCGGCTCGCCGGGATCACCGCCGCCACACCCGACCCGCCCGGCGGAGTGATCGAGCGCGACGCCGACGGCCGGCTCACCGGGCGGCTGATCAACAAGGCGACCGAACTCGTCGAACGCGTCCTGCCGCAACCCGGGCTCGCCGAGCGGATCGACGGCCTGCGCGCCGCCTCCGCCGACTACGCGGCCACCGGCATCGGCACCGTCCGCGACTGCCTGGTCCCGGTCGAGGACCTCGACGTGCTGCGCGCCGCCCGCGACCGGGGCGCGCTCGCCGTCCGGGTCCGGGCCCTGGTCTCCGGCTTCGCCGTGCGCACCCCGGAGGAGGTGGAGGCGCTGCTGGACCGCGTCGGCGCCTGGCGCGCGGCCGGCCACGAGGACGCCCGGCTGTCCGTCTGGGGCGTCAAGTTCGGCATCGACGGCGGCTTCGAGGCGGGCGCGCTGGAGGAGCCGTACCAGGGGCAGCCCTGCTACCACGGACGGCTGCTCTGGGAGCCGAAGGAGCTGGTCGAGGCCGTCGAGCGGGTGGTCGCCCACGGCCTGCGGGTCGGGGTGCACGCCTGGGGCGACCGCGGGCTGCGCACCCTGCTGGACGTCTACCAGGAGGTGCTCGCCCGCCGGCCCGGACTGCCCGCCGGCACGCTGGTGGTCGAGCACGGAGGCCTCGCCCGGCGCGAGCAGCGGGCCCGGGCCGTCGCCCTCGGCGTGCCGGTGACCGTCCAGCACCCGCTGCTGCACGACGGCGCGCTCACCCAGCAGCGGGCCTGGGGAGCGGAGCGCACCGGCGCGCTGTTCCCGCTGCGCGAATGGCTGGACGAGGGCGCGCTGCTCGCCGCCGGCTCGGACTTCCCGGTCGGCCCGTACGGCGCGATGCTCTCGGTGTGGGGCATGACCACCCGCTGGACGGTGGCCGGGGTGCTGGGCGCCGAGCACGCGATCGACCGGGCCGAGGCGATCGCCCTGCACACCGTGAACGCCGCCCGGCTGACGGACGAGAGCGCCGAGCGCGGCTCGCTGCGCCCGGGCGCGCTCGCCGATCTGACGCTGTGGCCCGCCGACCCGCTGGGCTGCCCGGTCGACGGGCTGCGCGACCTGCTGCCGGAGCGCACCGTCGTCGACGGGCGGACGGTGCACCTGCGCTAGTCCGCTTGGGCGGGGCGAACCTCCTGGAGCAGCCCCCAGGTGAAGTCCGCCGTGAGGGCGTGCGGGCGGCCCTCGGCGTCCGGGGCCGTGAAGTCCAGCCGGAACCTGGTCGGCGCGCTGCCCTCGCGCGGTACGGCGGGCGGGAAGGCGGCCCCGACGTCGGCCACCACGCAGCTCCACGGCGTCAGGTCGGCGAGCGTGCGCAGCACCGGCGGCGCGGTGTCCGCCGCCCGCACCAGCCACGCGTTCAGCTCCGCCCCGCCCGGGCCCGCCAGGACCTCGAAGCGCAGCCCGGGCCAGAGCGGCAGCGCCCACTGCCGCGCGGTGCAGGCGAGGTCGCCGATCCGCCGCGCCACCACCGCCTCCGGCGCGCCGAGCACGGCGGTGTACCGCCGTACGCCGGAGGGGAAGCCCGGCGCGCGCACCATCGCCTGCCAGCGCTTGTTGGCCTCCCGCAGCTCCGCCCGGCCGGCCCCCAGCCGGCGCACCGCGTCCTCGACCAGCTCCGGCCGGAAGTCCGCCATCCGGCGCAGCAGCACCAGCTGGAACTCCGTCACCCCGAATCCGTGGACCATCCGGGCAGGCTACCGGCCCGGGCCGCGCCGGGCGCCCGTTCCGCCTGACGGGCGCCGCCACCGGGCGGACACGGCGTCACGGCCGCGCCCGCCCGGTGGCTCCGCTGCCGGGCGTCAGCCGGCGAGTTCCTCCCGCAGGCGGCGGGCGGCGGTGACCAGGCTGTCCAGGGAGGCGCGGGTCTCGGTCCAGCCGCGGGTCTTCAGACCGCAGTCGGGGTTGACCCACAGGCGCCCGGCCGGGATGGCGGCGAGGCCGGCCCGCAGCAGGGCGAGCACCTCCTCGGTGCCGGGCACCCGCGGGGAGTGGATGTCCCAGACGCCGGGGCCGACCTCGCGCGGATAGCCGGCGGCGGCCAGTTCGCCGGCGACCTCCATGTGGGAGCGGGTGGCCTCCAGGGAGATGACGTCGGCGTCGAGTTCCTCGATCGCGCTCATGATCGCGCCGAACTCGGCGTAGCACATGTGGGTGTGGATCTGGGTGTCGGCGCGCACCCCGGAGGTGGCGAGGCGGAAGGCAGCGGTCGCCCAGTCCAGGTAGGCGGGGCGGTCGGCGGCGCGCAGCGGCAGGGTCTCGCGCAGGGCGGGTTCGTCGACCTGGACGACGGCGGCGCCGGCGGCCTCCAGGTCGGCGACCTCGTCGCGCAGGGCGAGGGCGACCTGGCGGGCGGTGTCGGCGAGCGGCTGGTCGTCGCGGACGAAGGACCAGGCGAGCATGGTGACCGGGCCGGTGAGCATGCCCTTGACCGGGCGGTCCGTCAGGCTCCGGGCGTAGCGGAACCAGTCGACGGTCATCGCCCGCGGGCGGGAGATGTCGCCGGCGAGGACCGGGGGCCGCACGTAGCGGGTGCCGTAGGACTGCACCCAGCCGTGCCGGGTGGCCAGGTAGCCGGTGAGCCGTTCGGCGAAGTACTGGACCATGTCGTTGCGTTCGGGCTCGCCGTGGACGAGCACGTCGAGTCCGGCCTTCTCCTGGTAGGCGATCACCTCGCGCACCTCGGCCTCGATGCGCTCGCGGTAGGCGGCGGCGTCGATCCGCCCGGCGCCGAGGTCGGCGCGGGCGAGGCGCAGCTCGGCGGTCTGCGGGAAGGAGCCGATCGTGGTGGTGGGCAGCAGCGGCAGGCCGAGGCGGGCGCGCTGGGCCTCGGCCCGCTCGGGGTAGGCCTGGGCGCGGCGGGTGTCCCCGGCGGTGACGGCGGCGGCGCGGGCGCGTACGGCGGGGTCGCGGGTGATCGGGGAGCGGGCGCGGGAGGCCAGGTCGGCGCGGTTGGCGGCGAGTTCGGCGGTGATCGCGCCGGTGCCCTCGCGCAGGCCGCGGGCGAGCAGGACGGTCTCCTCGGCCTTCTGCCGGGCGAAGGCGAGCCAGCGGGCGAGCTGCGGGTCGAGGTCGCGTTCGGCGGTGGCGTCGAGCGGGACGTGCAGCAGGGAGCAGGACGGTGCCACGTCCACGTGGCCGGCCAGGCCGAGCAGGGTGGCCAGGGTGGCCAGCGACTTCTCCAGGTCGTTGATCCAGACGTTGCGGCCGTCGACGACGCCGGCGACCAGGCGCTTGCCGGGCAGTCCGCCGGCGGCGGCGAGGTCGGCCAGGTTGGCGGCGGCCGGTCCGGTGACGTCCAGGGCCAGGCCCTCGACGGGGGCCTTGGCGAGGACGGGCAGGGCCTCGCCGAGGCGGTCGAAGTAGCTCGCCACCAGCAGCTTCGGCCGGTCGGTGAGGGCGCCGAGGTCGCGGTAGGCGCGGGCGGCGGCGTTCAGTTCGGCCGGGGTGCGGTCCTGGACGAGCGCGGGCTCGTCGAGCTGCACCCAGGCGGCCCCGGCGGCGCGCAGGTCGGCGAGGAGTTCGGCGTAGACCGGGAGCAGCCGGTCGAGCAGGGTGAGCGGGCGGAAGTCCTCGGCCACGCCGGGGGCGGGCTTGGCCAGCAGCAGGTAGGTGATCGGGCCGAGCAGCACCGGCCGGGCCCGGTGGCCGGCCGCGAGGGCCTCGGCCAGTTCGCCGACGGGCTTGGCGGAGTCGGCGGTGAAGGCGGTGCCGGGGCCGAGTTCGGGCACCAGGTAGTGGTAGTTGGTGTCGAACCACTTGGTCATCTCCAGGGGCGCGGCGTCCTGGGTTCCGCGCGCCATGGCGAAGTAGCCGTCGAGCGGGTCGGCCTCGACGGCGGCCCGGTGGCGGGCGGGGATCGCGCCGACGGCGACGGTGGTGTCGAGCACGTGGTCGTAGAGCGAGAAGTCGCCGGTGGGGACCTCGCCGATGCCGGCCCCGGTGAGCCGGCGCCAGGTCTCCCGGCGCAGTTCGGCGGCGGCGGTGTGGAGGGCGTCGGCGGTGACGGTGCCCTTCCAGTAGCCCTCGATCGCCTTCTTGAGTTCCCGGTTCCGGCCCTGGCGGGGGTAGCCGTGGACGGTGGCCAGGGTCGCCGCGGCTGCGGACGTCGCTGTCAAGGGACTCTCCTTCGCGAGTCTTGCTCCTCGGGTGCCCGGTGACGGGGAGGAGGGCGCGAAGGGGTGACGAACCGGGCGGACGCCGTCACGGCTCCGCCGGGTGTGCACGCCGACCCGCCCACGAGGTCACCGGAGAACCGCGCGCGATCGGTCGCGCGCGGGCAACGGGCAGGTCTTCGGACTCGCGGGCACGTCCGCCCGTGAAGGGCGGTCACCTACTGGCCGTCGCTTCCCAGACCCGGCCGGGCCCAGTGCGTATGACGGCGGTCGTTCCCGCTCACCGCTGCGGGGCAGTCCCGGACTGGCCTGTTCAAAGGCGTCACCGGGTTCCCTCTTGCGACGCGCCTGCCTGGCGGGCAGGGCGAACCAGCTGCACCGGCCAGCCTAGACCCACAACCGCTCCCCGTCACCATGGTTTCGCCGACGCCCCCTGTCCTACGACAAGGGTGTTGACGTAGCCTGCCCGGATGAGCGAACGCGTAGTGCCCGAGCCCCAGCGGCGGCGCCGGCGGCCCACCAAGCAGGGGGTCGTGCTCTCCCACGAGCTGATCGTCGACACGGCCCTGCGGCTGATCGGGCAGCACGGCGCGGAGGCCCTCACCGTCCGGAGGCTCGGCGCCGCGCTCGGCGCGGACCCCAGTGCCGTCTACCGCTACTTCCACAGCTCCGACGACCTGCTGCTCGCCATCGCCGACGAGCTGGTCGGCCGCGCCCAGCAGGGCTGGCGGGCCACCGGGGAATGGCGGGCCGACCTGCGGTCCATCGGCCTGCGCATCCACGCCAGCTACCAGGCCCATCCGCAGGCCGCGCTGCTCGCCGCCCACCGCACCACCGGGCGCACCCACGAGATCGCCGCCGTCGAGGCGATCCTCGGCGTGCTGCGCGGCGCGGGCTTCCCCGATCCCGAGGCGGTGCGGATCTACCACGCGTTCGTGGACCAGAGCCTCGGCTTCGCCGCGCTGGACGCCGCCGCGCTCGCCCTGCCCGCCTCCGCGCAGTCGGCGGACCTGCGGGTCTGGCACGCCTCGTACGCCCGGCTGGACGCCGCGACCAACCCGCACATCGCCGCCACCGCGCACCTGCTCACCGCCGACATGCGGCGCAGCGGCTACCCGTACGCGCTGGACCTGTTGCTGGACGCCGCCGAGGCCCGGCTGGCGAAGTCGCGCTGAGCACGGCGACCGCCGGGCGGAGGGTGATCCTGCGGCCCGGCGGCCACCGTGAGCGGCCACCGTGAGCGGGCGCGGTCAGCCGGCCTCGTGGACCAGCTCACCGCCCACGTACGTCCGCAGCACCCGGGCCTCGGCGATCTCCTCGGCCGGGCCGCTGAGGATGTCGCGGTCCAGGACGACCAGGTCGGCCCACCGGCCCGGGGCGAGCACGCCGGCGTCGTCGTGGCCGTTCACGTGCGCGGCGCCGGCCGTGTAGGCGGCGATCGCGGAGGCGAGGTCGAGCCGCTGCTCGGGCAGGAAGACCCGCTCGTCCTCGCTGTCCGGCTCCCTCCGGTTGACGGCCACGTGCAGGCCGGCCAGCGGGTCCGGGCTGCTCACCGGCCAGTCGCTGCCCGCCGCGAGGGTGGCGCCCGCCCGCTGGAGCGCGCCGAACGGGTACTGCCAGGCGGCGCGCTCCGGGCCGAGGAACGGGATGGTCAGCTCGTCCATCTGCGGTTCGTGGGCCGCCCACAGCGGCTGGATGTTGGCGACGGCGCCGAGCCGGGCGAAGCGCGGCAGGTCGTCCGGGTGGACCACCTGGAGGTGGGCGAGGTGGTGGCGGGTGTCGCGCCACCCGTTGGCGGCGCGGGCGGCCTCGACCGCGTCCAGGGCCTCGCGCACCGCCCGGTCGCCGAGCGCGTGGAAGTGCACCTGGAAGCCCAGCGCGTCGAGGTCGGTGACGTGCCCGCGCAGGGCGAGCGGATCGACGAAGCTGAGGCCGGAGTTGGCGGTGGCGCAGCCGCAGCCGTCCAGGTAGGGGCTGGTCATCGCGGCGGTGAAGTTCTCCGCGATGCCGTCCTGCATGATCTTCACCGAGCCGGCCCGGAACCGGCCGTGCGCCAGCGCGGCGCGCCGCTCGACGAGTTCGGGGATCTGCTCGGCGCCCCGGTCGCGCTCCCACCAGAGCGCGCCGGTCACCCGGGCGGTCAGCGCGCCGGAGCGCGCGGCGGCCAGGTAGGCGTCGGACGGGTCCGGCTGGCCGTTGAACTCGCCGAGCAGGGCGTCCTGCCAGCCGGTGATGCCGAGCGAGTGCAGCAGCCGCTGCGCGCGCAGCAGTCCGTCCAGCCGGTCGGCGGCGGTGGCCGGCGGCAGCAGCCGGGCGACCAGGGCGGTGGCGCCCTCCTGGAGCGTGCCGCCGGGGGTGCCGTCGGGCTCGCGCTCGATCCGCCCGTCGGCCGGGTCGGGGGTGTCGCGGTCGAGGCCGGCCAGCTCCAGGGCCCGGGTGTTGGCCCAGGCGCCGTGGTGGTCGCGGTTGGTGAGGTAGACCGGGCGGTCCGCGACGACCGAGTCGAGCAGCTGACGGGTCGGCAGGCCGCCGTCGAAGCTCTCCATCGACCAGCCGCTGCCGGTGATCCACTCCTGCTCGGGGTGGGCCTCGGCGTACGCGCGGATCCTCTCCAGGTAGTCGGCGACGCCGACCGTGCCGGTGAGGTCGCAGGCGGCCAGTTCGGTGCCGCCGTAGACCGCGTGGATGTGCGCGTCCTGGAAGCCCGGCAGCAGCAACTTGCCCGTGAGGTCGACGACTTCGGTGCCGGGACCGATCAGCTCGCGGACCTCGTCGTGGCCGACGGCGGTGATCCGCCCGCCGGTCACGGCCAGGCTGCTCGCCCGGGTGCGGGCGGCGTCGCCGGTGTGCACGGGGCCGCGGGTGAAGACCAGATCGGCCTTGGTCATGGGTGGTGCTCCGTTCTCGGGTCGTGCGGGGTGGTGCGGGTGGCCTTCGGGTGGGGTGCGGGTCAGCGGGCCTCACCGAGGAAGTAGGGCGAGCGCCGCCGCCACCGGGCCCAGGCCGCCGCGGGCAGTCCGGTGACGATCATCAGCACCACCACGGTGAGCTCGAACCAGCCGTTGTCGGCGGAGAGTTCGAAGTGGTCGGTGGAATCGTAGAAGGTCCAGGCCAGATAGCCGCCGACGAGCAGCAGTGTCGCCGCGCCGAGCAGCGGGCCGACCACCGCGCGCAGGCCCTCCAGCAGACTGGTGCGCAGCAGGTGGCGGAAGCGGACGGCGGCCGCGACGGCGGTCAGCGCGTAGTAGAGCGCGACGACGATGCCGATCGCGTTGACGGCGGCCGAGATCAGGTCGTTGACGGTCGGGACGACGACCGAGCAGAGCGCCAGCAGCACCGCGACCCCGGTGATCAGCAGGGTGCCGGCGGCGGGCGTCGAATGCCGGGGGTGCAGCCGGGTCCACACCGGGCCGAGCACGCCGTCGCGGCCCATCGCGTACAGGCCTCGGGCGGTGGGGATCACCGAGGACTGCAGGGAGGCGACCGCGGAGAGCATCAGCGCGATCAGCGGCAGCGCGGCCAGCGGCTGGTCGGCCAGCCGGGCGCCGAAGTAGGTCAGCCCGTGCGCGCCGTTGTCCGCCAACTCGTCGAGCGGGAGCACCCGTTGGAAGGCGGTGCCGGCGAGCAGGAACAGCAGCAGCATCACCACCAGGGCGAGCGTGCCGCCCCGGGAGGCGTCGCGCGGGTCGCGGACCTCCTCGCCGATGCTGAAGACCGACTCGAAGCCCCAGTAGCAGAACACCGCGAGCACCATGCCCTGGGCCAGCGCCTCGAAGGACGGGATCGCGAAGGGGTTGTACCACTGGAGCGAGAACGGCTGGTCGCCGGCGAACAGCCCGTAGCCGCAGAAGCCGAGCAGCACCGCGTACTCGAAGACCAGCAGTGCCTTCTGCAGCCGCGCGGCGAGGTCGAGCCCGCGCACCGCGACCAGCGCGGCACCGACCAGGACGACCAGGCCGATCAGGGTGCACTGCACGGTCGAGTCCGCGTCGAGCCGCAGGCCGGCGATGCTGCGCAGGTGGGCCTGGTCGAGCAGCTGGACGATCGACGAGCCGGTGACGGTGGTGGTGTAGGCCATGAACACCACGGTGCCGACGGTGTTCACCCAGCCGGTGAGGAAGCCGAGCCAGGGGTTGAGGGTGCGGCCCACCCAGCGGTAGCTGCTGCCGGCGTCCGGCTCGGCGGCGTTCAGCCGGCCGTAGCCGCCGGCGATGGCGATCACCGGGAGGAACGCCAGCAGCATGATCGCCGGCAGGTGCAGTCCGACCACGCCGGCCATCAGGCCGAGGCCGATGCCGATACTGCTGGTCGCGGCGGTACTGGAGGCGGCGATCGCCGCCCCGTCGAGCAGGCCGAGGGAGCGGCGCATGGAGACGTGGGAGCTGCCGGGGTCCGTTCGCGGACCGCTGCCCGTGGCCTTCGCCGTCGATGCCAAGGGATCACCGCCTAGAGGGTGTGGGGGTGGGGGGTGAGGGTGGGGGTGCGGAGAAGTGCGAGCCATGAAACCGGGGGTGCCGGGACACGTCAATGCTGTTGTCATAAGAAGTGCGGCCGCTCCGGGCGGGGCGCGCGCGAGGGGGCGCCGCCCCCCGGCGCGCGGCGCACCGGCGGACGCCCTTCCGCCACCGCCCGGCCGGCCGTACGGTCGCAACCGGCCGACCGTTTCCGACCGCCGCTCCCCCCTCCAGGAGGGCCCATGGAACCCCGCTGCCCCTTCACCCACGTCCTCGACACCCTCGGCACCGACCTGCACGCCGAGGCCGCCCATCTGCGCACCCACGGCCCGGCCGTCCGGGTCGAACTCCCCGGCCGCGTCCTGGCCTGGTCGGTGACCCGCGCCGACGTCGCCAAACAGCTGCTCACCGACCCCCGGCTGGCCAAGAACGCCCGCCACCACTGGCCCGACTGGATCGAGGGCCGGGTCGGGCCCGACTGGCCACTGGCCAGCTGGGTCGCGGTGGAGTCGATGTTCACCAGCGACGGCGCGGACCACCACCGCCTGCGCACCCTGACCGCGCCCTCGTTCGGCCCCCGCCGGGTGGAGGCGCTGCGGCCCCGGGTGCGGGCGATCACCGCCGCCCTGGTCGACGCGCTGCGCGCGGCCGCGCCCGGCGAGACCGTCGACCTGCACACCCGCCTGTCCTACCCGCTGCCCACCACGCTGATCTGCGACCTGTTCGGCGTCCCCGAGGAGCAGCGGCCGGAGGTGCGGCGGGTGGTGGACGGCGTCCTGGCGACCGACGCCACCCCCGAGCACGCCAAGGCGATGCTCGACGACCTGTTCGCCGCGATGGCCCGGCTGGCCGCCACCAAGCGGGCGGCGCCGGGCGACGACATGACCAGCGAGCTGATCGCCACCCGCGACGCCCAGGGCTCCCGGCTCGGCGAGCAGGAGCTGGTCTCCACCCTGATCCTGATGATCGGCGCCGGGTCGGAGACCGCCGTCAACCTCATCGACCACGCGGTGGCGCTGCTGCTGACCCACCCCGGGCAGCTGGCGCTGATCCGCTCCGGCGAGGCGACCTGGCGCGACGCCATCGAGGAGGCGCTGCGCCTGGAGGCACCGGTGATGCACCTGCCGATGTACTTCGCCGCCGAGGACATCGACCTCGGCGAGGGCGTGCTGATCCGGGCCGGCGAGCCGGTCCTCTTCGCCTTCGGCGCGGCCGGGCGCGACCCGGGGCTGCACCCCGACCGGCCGGAGGAGTTCGACCTCACCCGGCCCGACAAGTCCCACCTGGCCTTCGGGCACGGGCGCCACTACTGCCTGGGCGCGGTGCTCGGCACGATGGAGGCCGAGGAGGCGCTGACCGCCCTGTTCGACGCCTTCCCGGACGTCGAACTCGCCGTGGCGCCGGAGGAGTTGCTCCCCCAGGAGTCGTTCATCGTGAACGCCCTGCGGTCCCTGCCGGTCCGGCTCGCCCCGGCCGGCGGACAGCCCTGATGTCGGTGGCACCGGCTACGGTGCGCCCATGGACGACCGCACCCCCGCCGTACGCCTGGAGCCCTGGTCCGAGCGGGACGCCGCGCTGCTGCGCGCCCTCAACGCGCCGGAGCTGATGGAGCACCTCGGCGGCCCGGAGACCGAGGAGCAGCTGGTCCGCCGCCACCGCCGCTACGTCGAGCTCAGCGCCCGGCCGGTGTCCGCGGGGCGGATGTACCGGATCGTGCTGCTGCCGGAGGGCGTGGCGGCGGGCAGCACCGGCTTCTGGGAGCGCGACCGGGAGAGCGAGGGCGAGGCCGTGTACGAGACGGGCTGGACGGTGCTGCCGGCCTTCCAGGGCCGGGGGGTGGCGACGGCCGCCACCCTCGCGGTGCTGGCCGAGGCCCGGGCCGCCGGGCTCCACCGCCACCTGCACGCCTTCCCCTCGGTGGACAACGCCGCGTCCAACGCGGTGTGCCGCCGTGCCGGCTTCGAGCTGCTGGGCGCCAGGGACTTCGAGTACCCGCCGGGCCGTGCGATGCGCTGCAACGACTGGCGGTTCGACCTCCGGCGGCCCTGACGCCGGACAGCCCGGGGCGCCCCGGGCCCGTGGGGTGGGCCCGGGGCGCGCCGGGTGGGGCGGGCGGGGCGGGGATCAGACGGTGCTGTTGCGGCGGCGCAGCAGGAAGACCCCGGCGGCGGTGGCCAGGGCCGCGGCTCCGCCGACGGCGGCGATCTGCGGGTCGATCATCGGAACGGCCTCGGCGGGCGCGGCGCCGCCGCACTCGGCGTGGCCGATGACCAGGTCCGCGGCGTTGAGGATCGGCAGCAGGCTGATCCGGACGGCGTTGACGCTGAGTATGCCGTTGGCGTCGGTGGTCTGCTCGTTGAGCAGGACGGTGCCGACACCGGGGATGTCGATCCCGGTGTTCGGCCCGGCTCCGGCCTGCAGGTTGATCGCGGGCAGGAGCGGGAGCTTGACGCTGCCCCCCGCGATGACGCCGGAGCCGGTGGCGCCGGTCGGGGTGGCGGTGCAGGTCGAGTTGACGCCGGTGAGCGAGACGGTGGCGACGCCCAGGTCGACGCCGAGCGAGTCGATCGTGGCGGAGGCGCCCGAGGTGCCGGCCTGCGGGTCGCCCGAGGTGGTGGCGGTGAGCAGCGCGTTGCTGGCGAAGGGCCCGACGGTGATGCCGGCCAGGGTGCTGGTGCCGCCCGAGGGGTAGGCGGAGGCGGGCGTCGGGGCGACGGCCACCATGCCGGCGACGGCGTCGGCGGAGACGACGTAGGCCTTGGCCTCGGGTGCGGCGAGGGCGGCCCAGGCCGGGCTCGCGGTGCCGACCAGCGCGGCGGTGACGGCGGTGACGGCGGCGCCGGCGAGGAGGCGGGTCCGGTTGCGACGAGAGGTCATGGTGGTGGTGCCTTTCGTGGGACGGGCAGGGTGGTGAGGGTGGGGACGGGGGAACTCGCGGGCCCGGCGGGCCCCGGACCGCCGGACGGGCGCTCATCCGGCCGGCTCGCCGACGACGGCGGCAGCGGGCGCGACCGGGGCGGGGGCGGGGGCGGGGACGACGGCCACCCGGGCGGTCTTGTGCCAGGAGTTGCGCCGGCACAGCAGCCGCCAGGCAGCCCGGACGGCGACCAGGTAGGTCGTGGCCGCGTACAGGGCGAGCGCGAGCCCGTACCCGAGCGCGGCGCGCCGCCCGACGCCCGGCTCGCAGCGCCGCCGGTACAGCGGCCCCCAGACGGCGAACTCGCCGACGCCCAGCAGCAGGTAGAGCAGCAGGAGCAGCGCGCCGCCCTGCCGCAGGAAGGCGAGCACGAACTCCGGGTAGAGCACCAGGTTGTAGCCGAAGGCCGCGATCGGCACGGTGTACACCACCAGGCCGACGAGCTGCAGCCACGGCTGGCTCATGAAGTACAGCACCTCCAGGAAGCCGGCCGTGCCGAACGCCCGCGAGCCCCAGATCTCCCGCAGGTAGCGGGTGCACTGCATCGAGCCCTGCGCCCAGCGCACCCGCTGGGTGATCAGCTGGCGCATGCTCCACAGCGCCTCCTGGTCGACCCAGGCGTCGGTGGTGTAGCCGTTGCGCCAGCCGGCCAGCATCAGGCGCAGGCCCAGCTCGTAGTCCTCCAGCAGCGCCTTGCCCCACGGCTGTCCGTCCCCGCGGTCCACCGCGCGCAGCGCGGAGAGCCGGGTGAACTGGCCGTTGCCGCCGACGTTGACGGTGCCGGTGCGGCGCCGGGTGATCTGCATGGCGGAGATCGGCCCGCGGAACTCGATGTCCTGGAGGCGGGCGAGCAGCCGGGCCCGCCGGTTGGCGAACGCGCCGCGTCCGGGCAGCGGGCGGGGCACGTCGCGGTTGGACATCCGCACCTCGACCTGGACGGCCCCGATCACCGGGTCCCCGAAGAGCGCCGGTCCGGCGCAGACGGCGAGCGCGCCGGGCGAGGGGCGGCCGTCGGCGTCGAGCACGCAGACCACCACCCGCTGCGGGTCGGTGCCGGCGGGCAGCGCGGCCTCCAGCGCCTGGTAGCCGGCGTTCAGCGCGTCGCCCTTGCCGGTCCGCGCCTCGGGCAGCCGCCGGGGCACCAGGTGGACGGTGAGGCGGTCGCTGGTGGCGGGCCAGGTGCGGACGAGTTCGGCCGTGCGGTCCGCGGAGGCGTCGTCGACGACCCAGACGGTGGCGCCGGCGAAGTGCTCGGCGAGGTAGTCCAGGGTGGTGGCGATCACGGCCTCCTCGTCCCGGCAGGGGATCAGGAAGTGCCAGCCGAAGCCGTCCGGATCGCCGGGCGGCGCGGGCCGCTCCCGCAGGTAGCCGCGGACGATGACCACGACGTAGGCGAGGAAGCCGACGCCGAGGACGAAGGAGAGCGAGACGGAGGTGTCCAGCAGGGTCACGGGCGTTCCTCCCCGCCCGGGCGGCCGGGCCCGGCCGTGACGGTCGCGGCGGTTCCGGTGGTGCCGGTGGTGCCGCCGCGGGGCAGCAGCCAGAGGTAGAGCAGGGCGGCGAGGAGCGCCGCGGCCATCATCAGCACCGAGCCGAACAGGACGTGCGTCCAGCCGAATCCCTCCGCCCCGTACCGGTGCTGCATCACCAGGACGAGGGTGAGCCGGGCGAGGTTGGTGGCCAGCACCAGCCCGGCGGCGACCGCGAAGGCCAGCAGCACCCGGCCGGGCCTGCGGTTGCCGAAGAGCAGCAGCAGGGCGGTCACCAGGGCGAGCGGGGCGATCAGCAGCGCGCTGCTGCAGCCCGTGCTCAGCGCGACACCCCGGTCCAGGCCGGTGTGGTCACCCGCGTACAGGACGGGGGCGCTCGGCCCTTCGAGCAGCAGGGTGCGCATCCCCAGGAGGTGTTCGACGAGCCACGCCGTGCCGCGGCTCTCCAGGGTGCGGTAGGCGCGTTCGCCGGCCACCAGCGAGCCGCACACCCCGAGCAGCACGGCGCCGCACAGCATCCCGACCGGGGAGCGCCCGGCCCGGGCCGCGGCGCGCGGGCGGGGCGCGAGCGGGTGCGACAGGGATTCCGTCATGGCGCGACTCAGTCCTCGTTCCGGCGCAGCCTGCTGCGGCGGAGCAGGCCGAGGCCCAGCAGCACGAGGGCCACCGCGGCCGTCGCCGTGACGCCTATGCCCACCGATCCGGTCGCGGCCAGGGCGCCGCCACCGGCTGCCGGCGGCAGTCCGCCGGCCACAGGTCCGTACATGGGGGAATTCCTCTCGTCGGAGAACGGGGGTTTCGAGGGGTCTCGGTACAAGGGGGGGTTGCCGCGCAGCGCGAAGGAATGGGCGGCTTCGGCACGACCCGGGAAAAGGGGGGGCAGCGCCGGGCACATCGGAACTGCCCGGGCGGGGACGAACGTTACGCGACTCCGCCACGGATCGAACTCCCGTGCTGCTGGCACATCATGGACTGAAAATCGGATCTTTGATGGTCCGTATCCACACGATGCCATTCCCGCTTGACCTGATCGGCGTGGCGTCGGCGTGGCGGTGGCGCGGCCCGCCGGCCATCCGTACCGCCATTCGGGGGACATTGATCACCACCGGTTGCCGCGGCTCACCGCCGACGGCCATGTTGTGACGCGTAGTTCGAACACTCCGACCGTTTCGATCGGACGCACCGTCAAGGGAGCCCGAATGCCCTCAGCCGACATAGCCGTGGTCCTCGGCACCCGACCGGAAATCGTCAAACTCGCCGGTGTGGTAAGGCTCCTGGAGGACGCCGCGCGCATCGTGTGGACCGGTCAGCACTGGGATCCCGGCCTCACCACCGCCTTCTTCCGCCAGTACGCGCTCCCCCGCCCGCACACCACCCTCAGCGGGGTGGCCGGCGAGGCCAGGGGCCGGCAGATCGGCCGCATGGTCAGCGCGCTCAGCGACCACTTCGCCGAGCACCCGCCCGCCGCCGTCGTCGTCCAGGGCGACACCAACTCCGCCGCCGCCGGAGCGCTCGCCGCCCACTGCGCGGGCGCGCCCGTCGTCCACGTCGAGGCCGGACTGCGCTCCTTCGACCCGGACATGCCCGAGGAGGCCAACCGCCGCCTCATCGCCCCGCTCGCCGACCTGCACTGCGCCCCGACCGCCACCGCCGCCGCCCACCTGCTGCGCGAGGGCATCGCGGCGGACCAGGTGGTGGTCACCGGTAACACCGTCGTCGAGGCGACCCTGGAGTCGCTGCCCGGACCGGCCGAGGCCCGCGCCGTGCTGGACGCGTACGGGCTGCGCCCCGACCGCTACCTGCTGGCCACCCTGCACCGGCCCGAGAACACCGACGACCCCGTCCGGCTCGGCCGGATCCTCGGCCAACTCGCCGCCCTGGACCTGCCGGTGGTGCTTCCGCTGCACCCGCGCACCCGGGCCGCGATCGAGCGGTTCGGGCTCTCCGGAGCGCTCGCCGGGCTGCGGCCGATACCCCCGGTCGACCACCGCACCTTCCTCGCCCTGGCCGCCGACTGCCGGCTGCTGGTCTCGGACTCCGGCGGGGTCCAGGAGGAGTGCACGGTGCTCAAGCGGCCGCTGATCGTGGTCCGCAACTCCACCGAACGGCCCGAGGCGGTCCGGGCCGGCTTCGCCCGGGTGGTCCGGCCCGGCGCCGAACTCGATATCGCGCTGCGGGAGTTGCTCGCCGACCCGGATGCCGTCCGGACGCTCGCCGGGCGCCCCTCGCCGTACGGCGACGGCACCGCGAGCGCCGAGATCGTGGCCGCCCTGCGCTCCCGCTACCTCGCCGAGGACCGGGCACGCCTGCTCTGCGCCGGCTGAGCCGGCCGGACCGGCGAGCGCACCGCCGGTCCGGCCGCCGGGGCGCGGGCGCACGGCGCCGCGGTCGGCCCTCCGCCGACGCGACCCCCGCCGAAGCGCGTCGGCGGCGGTCGCGTCGTGCCGCGGTCCGGGGGCGTCGGAGAACGGGGCATCGACGACCGGTCGGCGGCTCCGGCCGCTCCGGCGGCTCCGGCCACTCCGCCGCCGAGCAACTCGATCACGGCCCGCTCGACTTCCTCGCCCGTCCCCGGCAGGCCCTGTCCCTCCCCCGGCACGCGCCCGCACAGCGCGGCGGCGATCGTGACGCCCCGGTCGCAGAGCTGGAACAGCCGGGGTCCAGGTACGAGGCCCGGCGCACGGCGGGCGTGTCCCCGAACTGGTCGGCCCCCTCGCGCACGCCACGGGCCGCCACGCGCCGCCGGGCCGACGGCGGTCGGCACGGTGGCGCGCCAGGTCGCCGTGCACCGTCACCGGCCCGTGCAGCAGCGTGGTGAGCCCGCACGAGCCGTTGGCCCGCTCGTAGGCGGGCGCCGATCCGGCGGAAGCCGAGGCCGGCAGACGCACCGCGCCGCGCGAGGTCCTCCTCGACCCGGCGCCGCGGCCCGGGCGGCGCGGGGGCGACGACGAGGACGTGATCGTGCTCGGCCCCGTCCTGTCGGGCGCGGAACTCCGGGTGGAAGAAGTCCTGTACGACGGCCGGCGGCGTCCGTGCCCATGGCCTGGAGGTGGCTGCGCGGGCGGGGACAGATCCCCACGCCGGTCCGGGCCGGCGGGACGGCCAGGGCAATCACCCGGGCGAGGCCCCGGCGTCACGCAGGGGCGAGCCGTCGACCTCCCCGCGGCCGGAGCCCCGGCCGCGGGGCACCCGGCGCACCCGGCGCACCCGGCGCAGGCCGCGGGCATGCGGATCACTGGTGATCATCGAGGTCACGCCGGGGCTGGTTCCCGTGCACCGCTCCGTCACACCACCCGGTCGCCCGCCGGCCCGGCGCCGGCGGGTTTGGCGGCGGTGTCGCCGGACAGACGCCGGGCGACGGGACGTCCCCGACCGGAGGAGGGAACGGCCGATGCGCGGCGGAAGCGACCTGGCCGGGCGGACGGCGCTGGTGACCGGCTCCTCGCGCGGGCTCGGCCTGCTGATCGCGGGCGAGCTCGCCGACCGGGGCTGCCGGGTGATGCTCTGCGGCCGCGACGAACTCGCCCTGGAGCGCGCCGTCCGGCGGCTGCGCGACCGCCCCGGCGAGGTGGCCGCCACCGCGTGCGACCTGACCGCCGCCGACGCCCCGGCCCGGCTGCTCGGCGCGGTGCGGGAGCGCTTCGGCGCCGAGGTGGACCTGCTGGTCAACAACGCGGGCCTGATCCAGGTCGGCCCGCTCGCCACCATGCAGGAGCAGGACTTCCGGCGGGCCCACGAGCTGATGGTGATGGCGCCGCTGCGGCTGGTCCAGGCGGTGCTGCCCGTGATGCGGGCGCGCGGCGCGGGCTCGATCGTCACCATCGGCTCGATCGGCGGCAAGGTCCCGGCGCCGCACCTGCTGCCGTACGTGACGGCCAAGTTCGCGGTCACCGGCCTCTCCGAGGGGCTCGCGGCGGAGCTGGCGCCGTACGGGATCAGGGTCACCACCGTCGTGCCGGGGCTGATGCGCACCGGTTCGCAGACCGCCGCCGAGTTCGCCGGGCAGGCCGGACGCGAGTACGCCTGGTTCGCCACCGCCGCCTCGCTGCCGCTGCTGTCGACGGACGCGCGGAGAGCGGCCCGCCGGATCGTGCGGGCGGTCGAGACCGGACGCCGCGAGCTGGTGCTCACCCCGCTCGCCAAGGCCGCCGCACGCGCCCACGGGCTGGCGCCCGCCACCACCGGGCGGCTGCTCGAACTCACCGCGCGGCTGCTGCCGCCCGCCGGGTCCGCCCCCGAGCACAGGGTGTCCGGCGTCCGGGCGGCGGCCCGCCACCGGCGCGGCGGCCCGGTCGACCGGCTGACCGTCCTCGGCCGCCGGGCCGCCCGCTCCCACAACGAACCGACGGCGTCCTGAGCCGCCCCCGGACGGCCCCGGCCCCGGCGAGGACATCCCAGCGAGGAGCACACCATGAAAGCCGTGACCCGGCACGGACGCCGCGACATCCGCGCCGACTCCGTCCCCGACCCGGACGAGGTCACCGCCTTCGTCGAGGGAAAGTCCGCCACGCACCGCGGGCCACCGGCGGAGGCGCCGGCCGCGTACCAGCCCTGAGCGGCGCGCCATGGCCGCAGGACGCGGGCGCCCGCGGCGCCCCGGCAGGCCCGGTCCGGCCTCTCGCGCCAGGCCGGACCGGGCCGCCGGGCGGGCTGCCGGGCGGGCCGCCGGGCGGGCTGCCGGGCGGGCCGCCACCCGCGGGCCTGAGCGCGGCGGGGAGCAGGTGCCGGCCGGGCTGCGGACCGCCGCCGGGTACGCGTGGCGGCTGGTGGCGCTCGGAGTGGCCGTCTACCTGGCGGTCACCGTGCTCACCCGGCTCGAACTGCCGCTGATCGCCCTGTTCCTGGCCCTGGTCATCACCTCCGTGCTGCGCCCGGCGGTCGACCTGCTGTCCCGGGCGATGCCCCGCTCGCTCGCCGTCCTGCTCTGCCTGCTCGCTGCCGTCCTGTTTGGCCGGCGGGGTGCTCGTCCTGGTCGGGACGACCGTCGCCGGCGAGTGGAGCCGGCTGAGCGACGAACTGCACGGCGGGCTCGGCCGGATCGACCGCTGGCTCACCGGCGCCCCCTTCCACCTCCCCCCGGGCTCGGTCACCGATCTGAAGTCCCGGATCGGCGAGTTCGTCGCCACCCACCGCTCGGCGCTGCTCAGCACCGCCCTCAGCGGCGCCGGGCGGGTCGTCGAACTGTTCACCGCGCTGGCGCTCGCGGTGTTCTGCTCGGTCTTCTTCCTGCACTCCGGCGACCGGATGTGGAGCTGGGCGCAGCGGCAACTCCCCTCCCGCACCCGTCCGGTGTGGCAGCGGGCGGGCCGCGCCGCGTGGCACACCTTCGCCGGCTACACCCGCGGCGTGCTGATCGTCGCGGCGACCAACGCCATCCTGGTCGGCATCGCCCTCGCCGTCCTGCGGGTGCCCCTGGTCCTGCCCCTGGTCGTCCTGGAGTTCGTCGCCACCCTCATCCCGCTGATCGGCTCCCCGATCGCCCTGGCCATCGCGGCCCTGGTCGCGCTGGCCGCCCGCGGCCCGGTGGTGGCCCTGCTGGTGCTCGGCCTGATCGTGGTGATCGGCCAGATCGAGGGCCATCTCCTGCACCCCCTGGTGCTCGGCTGGTCGGTCCGCATCCACCCCGTCGCCGTCGCCCTCTCCGTCGCCGGCGGCGCCGTGCTCGGCGGCGTCCTGGGCGCCATGGTCGCCGTCCCGGTGGTCTCCGTCGCCTGGGCGGTGATCGGTGCCCTGCGCCGCGAGGACGCCTCGGAGGAGTGAGCGGGGGAATCGTGCCCGACGCGCCCGCCCGGCGGCCTTCGGCAGCCGGGCGGGCGCGTCGAGGCCGTGCGGGCGGTGGTCGGACCGGCCGGCCACCAGGGGGTCCGAGGGTGCGTTCTCGGTCAAGCGGCCGTGCGCCGCCGGGCACGGGCCGGTGCGCTCGCGCCGCTAGGTTCTCGCGGACGGGGTGGGCCGAGGAGCACCGAGGAGCGGCATGAGTGTGGGAGAACGGGCCGCTGCGCTCGTCAGGGTCAGGGGCATGGGCATGCCCGGCCGCGATCCCGGGGAGCCGCACCGGACCGCCACCTCGCTGGAGCTCCTCTTCGACCTCTGTTTCGTGATCGCGGTGGCCCAGGCTTCCGGCGGCCTGAACACGGCGGTGACCGAGGGGCACCCCGTCGGCGGGGCCCTGCGGTTCGCGGTCGTCTTCTTCGCCATCTGGTGGGCCTGGATGAACTTCACCTGGTTCGCCTCCGCCTACGACCCGGACGACGTCCCCTACCGCCTGTCGGTGCTGGTGCAGATCACCGGCTCGCTGATCCTCGCCGCCGGCATCCCGCTCGCCTCCGGGAAGGGCGACCTGCGTGTCGTCATCTGGGGATACGTCGTCCTGCGCACGGCGCTGGCCGTCCTGTGGCTGCGGGTCGCCCGGTCGGACGCGCCCCGGCGCCGGACGGCGCTGCGGTTCGCCGTCGGGGTGACGGTCTGCCAGGCGGGCTGGCTCTCGACGCTCCTCCTGCCGCAGGCGGCCCGGCTGCCGGCCGTCGCCGCGTTGATCGCCGCGGAGGTGTGCGTGCCGGTGTGGGCGCAGTCGGCGGGGATGACCCCGTGGCATCCCCGGCACATCGCCGAGCGGTACGAGCTGTTCCTCCTCATCGTGCTCGGCGAGTCCGTCGCCGCCGCCGCGGAGGCGGTGCGCGACGCCTTCGGCCGCGACCACCACGCGGTGGCGCTCTCCCTGTCGGCGGGAGGCGGTCTGCTCATCGTCTTCGCGATGTGGTGGCTGTACTTCGCCAAGCCCGCCCACACCCTGCTCGCCACGACGCACCACGGCCACCGCAAGCGGTTCACCTGGGCGTACGGGCACTACCTGGTCTTCGCGGCGGCGGCCGCCGAGGGAGCCGGCCTGGCCGCCTACGCCGAACTGATCGGCCGCCCCTCCGTCGACCCGTTCCTGCCGTCGGCGGCCGGTGCCGCGGTCACCGTGCCGCTGGCGGTCTTCCTCCTCGCCGCATGGACCGTCCACATCCGGCCGCACCCGCACCGGGCGGTCGAGCGCTTCGCCTTCCCCGCGGGAACGCTCGCCGTCCTGGCGGCCACGTACTCCCCCGCACCGGCCCTGACCGCCGGCCTGGTGGCGGCGGCCCTGGTCGCCGTCGTGACCGTGAGCGCCCGCCTACTCCCAGCGGACGCGCAGCTCCTTCAGCCCGTTCTGGAAGTTGGAGACCAGCCGCTTCGGCGGCGCGTCGGACGCCAGCCGGAGCCCGGGCAGCTCGGTGACGATCCGGCGGATCAGGGCTGACATCTGGATCCTGGCGAGCCGGGCGCCCACGCAGAAGTGCGGGCCGAAGCCGAAGCTGACGTGGTCGTTCGGCGTGCGGGCGAGGTCGAGGCGGTCCGGATCCGGGAACACCGATCCGTCCCGGTTGGCCGAGGCGTGGTAGACCACCACCTTGGCACCGGCACGGACCGGCCGCCCGGCCAGCACGGTGTCCCGGGTGGCGGTGCGCCGGAACTGCAGGACCGGCGGCCAGAACCGGAGCAGTTCCTCCGTCGCCGGGGCGATCAGGCGGGGCTGCCGGGACAGCCTCCGGTACTGGCCGGGGTGGGTCAGCAGGGAGTGCAGGCCACCGGGCAGGCCGTTGCGCAGGGTCTCGTTCCCGGCGACCGCGAACAGGAAGAACATCGTCTCGAACTCACTGGTCCTCAGGCCGGCTTCGCACATCCGGGCGACGATGCTGCCCGGCGGCGGCTGTTCGGCGAGCGCGTGGGCGTAGGCGAACATGTCGGCGAGGGCGGCGCGGGAGCGCGGGTTGAGCGGGCGGCCGTCGGGGGCGGTGCGGACGGTGGGACGCAGGGCGAGCGCGGCCCTCCCCGCTTCGGTGAGGGCCGACGGGTCCGCCGTGCGGGACTCGGCGTGGTCGGGGTCCTGGTAGCCGATCACGCGGTTGGACCAGTCGACCAGGAGCTGCCGGTCCTGCTCCGGTACGCCCAGGATCCGCGCCAGCGTCCACACCGGCAGATCGGCGGCGACCGGCACCACGTCCGCCTCACCGCGCGGGCGGAGCGCCGTGACGAGTTCGGCCGCGCGGTTCTCGATGGCGGCGGCCAGTTCGCGCAGCGTCCGCGGGGTGAAGGCGGCGGCGACGGCCCGGCGCAGCCGGGAGTGGCCGGGCGGGTCCTGGTTGAGCATCATGGTGCGGGCGAAGGCCAGGTCGGCCGGCGTGTCGGGGTCGCGGATCTGGGTCGCGCCCAGGTGCGAGGAGAAGTCCTCCGGGCTGCGCAGGACGTGTTTGACGTCGGCGTGGCGCAGCACCGCCCAGTAGCCGGGGCCGGCCGGCCACTCCCCCACCGGCGGCTCCTCCACCCACCAGAGCGGCGCTTCGGCCCGCAGCTCGCGGAACAGCTCGTACGGCACACCCTCGGCGTACGTCCCGGGCAGGAAGATCCGGTTCACCCGTGCCTGATCGACCGTCACGGGGGTGGACGGTACGGCAGGGGCGGGGTGTGCGCCAGGGTGCGCGCGGGCGGGGCCCCGCCCGGGGTGGGTCGGCTCAGGCGGCGAGGTCCGCGAGTTCGCGCAGGTCGATGCCGCGGCGCAGGGCGCGCAGGTCGGCCTGGAGGTCGGACGGCGGGACGGCGAGCACGGTGCAGCGGGCGTGGGTGAGGCAGTAGCGGCTCACCGAGCCGCCCCGGAAGAGGCGGCGCACGGTGGTGCGCAGCGCGCCGTGCCGGCCGGCGCCGACCACCAGCAGGTCGTCCGGCCGGTCGGCCAGCGAGGTCAGCACCGGGCCGACCTCGCCGCGCACCACCTGCGGCTCGACCCGGACCCCGGCGGGCAGGCCGCCGAACGCCTCGTCCAGGGCCCGCGCCAGCTGCGCGTCGGCCATCTCCTGCCAGGCGCGGAGCAGCGGCGGGCAGGGGCGCAGCCGGTAGTTGTACTCACCGCCGGCCGGCGTCCAGGCGAGCACCGGCACCAGCACGGCGCCCCGGTCGCGCGCCTCGTCCGCCGCCCGGTGCAGGGCGGTCAGGCTGTGCAACGATCCGCTGACTCCGACGATGACGCGCGCGCCGTCCGACATGATCCTTCACTTTCCGGTGTTCGATCCACTGAATGCTTAGCGATTATGGTTCCACAGGGCGCATAAGCCTGCAAATCGAAGGCTTTAACTGTATATGGCCTTGCATCGCCGGACCGCCGACGCCCCCGGGCGGAGATCGGACTGGCGGCGGCGGCCCGGGACGGGCGCTTCCCCGCGCAGTGGAAGCGCGACCGGATGACGTGGATCAAACCCTCCTTCCTCTGGATGATGTACCGCTGCGGGTGGGCGACGAAGGAGGGGCAGGAGACCGTGCTCGCCGTGGAGATCGACCGGGCGGGCTTCACGTGGGCGCTGGAGCACTCCTGCCTCGCGCGCTACGCACGCGGGCTGCACCCGGACCGGGCGACCTGGCAACGCGAACTCAGGCGGGCGCCCGCCCGGGTGCAGTGGGACCCCGAGCGCGATCTGCACCTGCGACCGCTGCCGTACCGGTCCCTGCAGCTCGGGCTGGCGGGCGAGGCGGCGCGGCGGTACGCGGACGAGTGGACGGTGTCCGTCACGGACGTCACGCCGCTGGTGCGGCGGATCCACGGCCTGCTGCGCGACGGCGAGACGGAGGCCGCGCGGCTGCTGCTGCCCGAGGAGCGGCCGTACCCGGTGGCCCCGGGCGCGCCGGCCCACGTCCGCGGGTGACCGGCGGGCGCGGGCGGCATACGATCAAGGGGTGTCCAAGCCTCGTGATCGCTCGTCAACGGCCGCCGCGTCGGCCTGCTCGTCCGCGTGGGCGGCCTGCTCCGGGGACTCCGTGCTGTCCATCGGGTCGGTGGGCTCGGTCCTGTCGATCGGATCGGCCGGGTCGGTGCTCTCCATCGGGTCGGCCGGCAGCGTCCTGTCGATCGGGTCAGCCGGGTCGGTGATGTCCGTGCTGTCCGCCGGGTCGTGGCTGAGCGTCGGCTCGCTGCTCTCCGCGAACTCCCGCTGGTCGGTGCTGTCCTGGCGCTCCCGGGGCGGGCTGCTGGCCGCCGGCGCGGTGGCGCTCGCCACCGGCGCGGTGCTCGCCGGCGGGGCGCGTCCGCGGCGCCGCGCCGACTAGGGGCCCGGGGGTGCCGCAACGGCAGCTGTCGCTCCTGCGCAATCCGGCGTTCTGGTACGTGACCGCACTGGCCGCGATGTGGCCGGTGCTGCGACTGCTGCCCGCCGAGCAGGTGCGGGCACTGCGGGAGTGGGCCTCGACCGACCTGGACAATCTGCGGCCCTGGCCGGACGGCCACCCCGTCGGCTCACTGGCGGTGTCGGCGTTCGTCCCGCAGGACACCGTGTGGATCTGGCCGGTGTTCGCGCTGTCCGTCTTCGCGGTGGTCGGCGCGCTCGGCGGCGGCCGGGCGGTGGCGGCGCTGGCCCTCGTGCACGTGACGGCGACCGCGCTGACCGAGGGGCTGGTCTGGTGGCGGATCGAGCACGGCGCGCTGCCGGCCGAGGCCGCGCACGCCCTGGACACCGGCCCCTCCTACGTGGTGGTCGCGGCGCTGGCGGTGGCGGCCTGCCGGGCCCGCCCGGTGTGGTCGCGGGCGGTGTGGCTGCTGATGCTCGCGGTCGCGGCGCCCACCCTGCTCGGCGGCGTCGCGGACGGCGAGGTCGCCGCCGTGGGCCACCTGGTCTCGCTGCTCGCCGGGCTCGCGGTCGCGGCCGCGCACCGGCTGGGCCTGCCCCCGGTGGTCCGCCGCGGCGCGGCACGGGCGCCGCGTCAGGCCGAGCGGGTGCCGTCGAGGTAGGCGAGCACGGCCAGCACCCGGCGGTTGTCGTCGTCGGAGGCGCTGAGTCCCAGCTTCGCGAAGATGCTGGAGGTGTGCTTGCTCACCGCGCCCTCGCTGAAGTGCAGCCGCTGGGCGATCGCGGCGTTCGAGCGGCCTTCGGCCATCATCGCCAGCACCTCCCGCTCGCGCGGGGTGAGCAGGGCCAGCGGCCGGTCGTCGGCGTTGCGGGCGAGCAGGCGGGTGATCACCTGCGGGTCCATCACGGTGCCGCCGGAGGCGACGGTGCGCAGCGCGTCCATGAACTGCCCGGCGTGGGACACCCGGTCCTTGAGCAGGTAGCCGACTGCCCCCGCGCCGTCGGCGATCAGCTCCCGCGCGTACAACTGCTCGACGTGCTGGGAGAGCACCAGGACGGGCAGGCCCGGCCGGGCCCGGCGGGCCGCGAGGGCGACCTGGAGGCCCTCGTCGGTGAAGGTGGGCGGCAGCCGGACGTCGACCACCGCGATGTCCGGCCGGTGCTCGGCCAGCGCGGCGGCGAGTTCCGGGCCGCTGCCCACCGCCGCGACGATCTCGTGCCCGTGGGCGGTGAGGAGGAGGGACAGGCCGTCCCTCAGGAGGTAGAGGTCCTCGGCGAGGACAACGCGCACGGTAGCTCCATGGTCAGCCGGGTCGGTCCGCCCGGGGGGCTGATCAGCGTGAGCGTACCGTCGAACGCGGCCAGCCTGCGCTGGATGCCCAGCAGGCCGGTCCCCCGGCCGGGGTCCGCGCCGCCCCGGCCGTCGTCGGTGACCTCGGCGCGCAGCAGCCCGTCCACGTGGACCAGGTCCACGGCGGCGTGCCTCGCGCCCGCGTGCTTGACCGCGTTGGTCAGGGCCTCGCTGACCGCGTAGTAGACCGCCGACTCGACCGGGGACTCGGCGCGGCCGGGCAGCTCGGCCCGCACCTCGACGCGCAGCGGCACGTCCAGGGCCAGGGCGCGCAGCCCCTCCGCCAGGCCGCGCTCGGCGAGCACCGGCGGGTGGATGCCGCGGACCAGGTCGCGCAGCTCCTGGAGCGCCTGGGCGACGTTCTCCTGCGCCTCCGTCACCACCGACCTGGCCCGGTCCGGGTCGCGGTCGATCAGCGCGGCGACCGCGCCCAGCCGCAGGCTCACCGCGACCAGCCGGGCCTGGGCGCCGTCGTGCAGGTCGCGCTCGATCCGGCGCAGCTCGGCGGCCTGGGCCTCGGTGACGTCCAGCCGGGTCTCGGTCAGCTGCTCGACCCGGCGGGCGAGGCGGGAGCGTTCGGTGGGACCGAGCAGGGCGCGTGTCCAGCGGCCGTGCAGGCGCAGCGCCGGGCCGGCCAGCGCCGGGCCCGCGGCGGTCAGGGCGAGACCGAGGGCAAGGGCCAGGAGGGCGGCGGGGACGGGGCCCGGCCCGGGCAGCGGGAGGGCGGTCCCGGCGAGGAGGTGGGCCAGGGCGTGGGTCGGGGTGGAGGCCAGGGTGTACAGGCCGCCGGCCAGCAGCAGCGGCGGGGTGGCGGCGATGGCGCCGCCGACCACCGGGTTCAGTACGACCCAGAGCACGTCGCGCCAGGTCGCCGGATCCTTCCAGAGCCAGCGGATGGTGCGCGAGACGCTCGCGAACCAGCGGTGCCTCTGGTAGTCGTGCCCGGTCCAGAACCAGCCGTGCAGGGTGCGTTCGAGCCCCGGGCGCGGCAGGTACGGCGGCGGCACCGGCACTCCCGACCAGCGGCCGGCGCAGGCGCGGGCGAGGCCGGCGGCCGTGCGGGCGAGCCGGGTGGTGGCGGGGAAGAGGAAGAAGATCCCGAGGCCGAACCAGAGCACGAAGCTGCCCAGGACGACCACCAGCAGCAGCAGTTCGGCGGGGACGACGGCCGTCAGCACCAGCAGCCGCCGGAGGGCGGCGCCGCTGCCGCGCAGGGCGGCACGGGCGGCGGGCAGCGTACGGTTCACCGGGCCTCCGGTCGGTGGGCGGTCGTCGCGGGCGGACGCGGACCGCCGGGGTGACGGTCCGTCGCCCGGTCATGGTCCCAGCTCCCCCGACGGGGCCGGGCAGGCGGGGCGGGCGGGGCGGGCGGGGTCATCGGGGCAGGCGGGGCGGGCGGGGCGGTCCGGGTTGGCCAGCCGGTGCGCCGCCCGCACGCAGAACGCGCCGAGCAGGACGAACACCACCGCCACCGCGATCCGCCGCAGTGCGGGCCCGGGCAGATGGAGCACCAGGAACCAGCTGCGCGCGGTCGGCGCGAACAGCGTCAGGGCGAGCGCCACCAGGCCCTGGGGCGCGATCAGCAGGATGCCGACGGTGGTCAGCAGCCCGGCCGCCGCCGACCGGCCGCGCGAGACCTCGGCCGCCGCCCCCGCGGCCCGCCGGCCTCCGGTGCGCGACGCACCCTCGCGCGGCAGGCCCTTGCGCAGCGTGTCCAGCAGCTCGGGGCCGCTCGCCTCCAGTCGGCGCGCCGCGGCGCGGCCCAGCCCCCACGCGGACAGCGCGCCGGTGAGCAGGCCCGCCGGCAGACCGGCCCAGCGCAGCGGCGCGCTGGACAGCACGGTCCCGGCCAGCACCACGCCGGCCGCCGGCAGCGCGGCGAGCAGTTGCAGCCAGAACGCCGCCAGCCCCTGGGCGCGGACGTGCTCGGCGCTGTCGTCGGCGAGGTCGTCGAGCGGGCTGCCGCCGGGACGGTCGGGGGACGGCGCGGCGCCGAGCACCGACATCAGCGGGATCAGCCCGGCCGCGGCGCCGAGGACGGCCGGCAGCACGGCGCACACCCACGGCAGGACGCCGCCCGGGGCGAACGGGAGCGCGGCGGCCGTCAGCAGCAGCGCCACCGGGGCGGTGACCAGCAGCCAGGCGGCCTGCCGGGCCCGGACGTCGACCCGTTCGGTCCCCGGCACCACCAGGTTCAGCCAGAACGCGCCCGCGTCCAGTCCGTACAGGTTGACGCAGAACGCGCCGGCGAACAGCGCGGCGACCACGCCCGCCCAGGGCAGCAGCACGTCGAAGCCGTCGAGCAGCGGGAGCAGGCCGGTGAACACGCCCGTCCAGAACGCGGTCCGCAGGAACCGGGCCCGGCGGGGGTCACGGCGCCAGAGCAGCAGTTCCTTGCCCAGGACCGCGCCCGCCGGGGAGTCGGGGAGCAGCCGGCGCCCGACACCGGAACGGGCGGCGGCCGACCGGGGGCGGTGCGCGCCGCCGCGCACCGGCTGCCGGGAGAGCAGCGCCGCCCAGGCGGCCAGGAGCAGGCCGCAGACGGCGCCCAGGCCGCCGAGCGCGGCGGCGGCCGTCGGCCAGTCCGCCCGGCGGGCCGCGTCCACCGCGACCACCGCCCAGCCCGAGGGAAGCGCCCGCACCGCGGTGGCCGTCCCGGCCGCCCACTCCCCGGTGCCGAGCCGGGCCAGGAAGCCGATCGCGAACCAGCCGGAGTTGAGGCAGGCCATCACCAGGCCGACCAGCAGCGCGGACAGCTCCCAGCCGAGGCGGTGGCGCAGCACGCCGCCCAGCACCTGCGGGGTGACCTTCGCCAGCAGCACCACGAGGAGCAGTTGCAGCAGCACGGCGGGCACCGCCACCAGGCCCGCCGCCGGCCCCTGGCGGGCGCCGTAGACGAACAGCCCGCCGAAGGCGACCAGCGCCAGCACCGGGGTGACGCCGACGAAGGCGGCGCCGAGCAGCCCGAGCGCCAGGCTGCGCGGGCGCAGCGGCACCATGGCGAACCAGGCCGGCCGCAGGGTGGCGTCACCACCGGTGACCAGCGGCCCGAGCGCCCACCCCAGGGTCCACAGCAGCTGGGCCAGCGCCAGCACGCCGAACCCGGCCCCGGGGGTGGCGTAGTCCGCCCGGCCGAGCAGCGCGGTGCCGACCGCGCCTGCCCCGCCGGCCACCGTGGCGACGACCAGTCCGGCGGCCCGGGGGCCGGACATCGACCGCCGCAGCACGCTCGCCTTCATGCCGGTGAGCACGGCGACCGCGACGCGGCCGCCCGCCGCCCGCGGGACCGTCAGGACGCCAGCCACTCCAGCCCCTCCCCGCCCCCGGTCCGGGCGCCGACCAGCTCGACGAACACGTCCTCCAGGGCCCGCCCGCCCCGCACCTCGTCCACCGTCCCGGCCGCCGCCACCCGGCCCCCGGCGATCACCGCCACGTGGTCGCAGAGGCTCTCGACCAGGGCCATCACATGGCTGGAGAGCACCACCGAACCGCCCGCCGCGACGAACCGCCGCAGGATCGTCCGGACCGTCGCCGCCGACACCGGGTCGACCGCCTCGAACGGCTCGTCCAGCACCAGCAGCCAGGGCCCGTGCAGCAGCGCGGTGGCCAGGCCGATCTTCTTGCGCATCCCCGTGGAGTAGTCGATCACCGCCGTCCCCGCCGCGTCCGTCAGCTCCAGCACGGCCAGCAGCTCCTCCGCCCGGGAGTCCACCGTCCGCCCGTCCAGGCCGCGCAGCCGTCCCAGGTAGCGCAGCAGCTCCGCGCCGGTCAGCCGCTCCGGCAGCGCCAGGCCGTCCGGCAGCACGCCCACCAGGGCCTTGGCGCGCAGCGGATCGGCCCACACGTCCACGCCGAACACCTCCGCCCGGCCGGCGTCCGGCCGCAGCAGCCCGACCGCCATCGACAGCGACGTCGTCTTGCCCGCCCCGTTCGGCCCGACCAGCCCGTAGAGCGAGCCGCTCGGCACGGTCAGATCCACCCCGTCCACCGCCCGGTGATCCCCGAACCGCTTGCTCAGCCCCGTCAGCCTCAGCGCCGGAACGTCCCCGCCGTCCACCTGCACCGCACCCTCCCGCCCGCACCCGGTCCGCCCCCTCCGGGCGGCCGATGGAAACGCTAGGACGGACACGATCGAGGCGGAATCCACCCTGCTTCACACTTCGAGGTGGGTCCAGCCCCACCCCCGCCCTGCAGCTCTCCTCCGCCCCTCGCCTCTCCGCTGCTCCGGCCCACCCGCGGAGTCGCACCGCGCGGCCTTCCGGGCCCGGGACGACAGCTGGGAGCGCTTCAACGGGCGGACGAGCGCCGGAGCGATCCGCCTCAGCCACGAGGGACGCGGGTTCTCCACGTGGCCGGCCGTCACCGGTCCGGAGCGCGGCCCCCTGTGGGTCGACCGCCGCGCGACCGGCGGCTCCCTGGAACCGCTCACCGACCGGAGCGGCCGCCTCGGCTTCCGCGAGTGGTACCTGGACCGGCCGCCCGGCCACCCGGGAAGCACACGGCCGCGGAGCGGTCCACCGCCGGTCAGGGGCCGAGGATCCCGGCCAGGCGGGCCGCCTCCGTGCGGACGCGGCGGGGCGCCCCGGGGGCGGTGAGGGTGGCGAGGGCGGGGACGGGGGTGCGGACGGCCTCGGCGGCCGCGCAGTCGGCGGCCAGGGTGAGGACGGCGGCCAGACCGCGGCGGGCCGGGTCGGCGGCGAGGTCGGTGAGCATCGCGGTGAGCACGGCGAACACCGGCCGGCCGGCGCCGCCGCGGGCGGCGTCGGCGAGCACGGGCAGGAACCGGTTCGGCTTGGCGACGGACAGCCGCCACAGCGCCGCGAGCCACTCGCCGAGCTCCTCCGGCCGCAGCCGGCCGCGTGCGGTCAGCGCCAGCAGGGCGTCCAGGGCCGCGGTGCGGTGCTCGGCGCGGAGGGCGGTCATGCCGTAGGCGAGCAGGAGGTGGCTCACCGGCCCGGGCTCGCCCGGGAGTTCCGTGAGCCGGGGCAGCAGCGGGCCGGGCTGCCGGGGGCCGGCGTCGGCCGCCTGCGCCGCCACGGTGGAGAGGCCGTGCGCGGCGACCGTCTCCGGGTGCCACGGCGCCACCCAGGGCAGCTGGGCGAGCTGGGTGGCCGACGTCCGGAACCCGGCCGCGAACCAGTCGCTCCCGGTCGGGTCGGGCAGCGTGTGGAGCAGCCCGGTGACGCCCCCGGACGCGGGCACGGACGCGGACACGGTCGGCGCCAGCGGGGCGATGCGCGGGTACTCGGACGCCGACCACCCGTCCGGGCGGCCCGGGGCCTGGACGTGGAACCCCCGGGGTGCGGGCAGCGGCGTGTCGGGCGGCAGGTCGCAGCCGAGTCCGGCGGCCGCGGCGCGGACGCCCGGCCGTGCGTCCGGCGCCACCCGGAGCAGCGCCTGGGCCAGGTCGACGGGCCAGGGCCGGGCACCGGCCGCGCGGTGCGCCGCGAGCCGTTCGGTGAGCACGGCCGGATCGAGGGTGCCGTCCGCGCCGGTGGGGGTGGCGAGCAGCACCGGTACCGGCGCGTCGGCGACGCCGCACGCCGCTTCGAGGACGCGCAACGCGGGGACCAGGGCGGGGCCGCGCCTGGGGTCCGGGAGGGCGAGCAGTTCGGCCGTGAGCGCGGCGGACCGGTGCTCACGACCGGTCAGGGCGTCGAGCAGGCACCCCAGCGTGCCCCCGACGGTGCCGATGCCCCGGTGGACGGCCTGGTCCTCCCCGTGCCGCGGGGCGAGCGGGGCGAGCGCGGTCCCGAGCGCGGCGGCGTCGCGCTGCCGCTCGGCGACCAGGGCCGCCAGCACGACCTCGAACTCCCCGGGGTCGGGCATCGCGTCGGCCAGCACGGCGGCCAGCCGCTCGGCGAGCTCGAACGGCCCGGCCGGTGCGGCCGGCAGCTCGGCCGGCCGCACCGGCCGGAGCACCGGCGCGGGCGGTTCCCGGTGCTCCCCGGCCACCGCGGGCCGGGCGGCCGGGGCGGCCAGCAGCCGCTGCGCGTCCGCCCGCAGGGCGGGGCCGAGCGCGGCGGCGGCGCCGCGCACGGACTCGGCGGTGGCCGGGTCGGCGGTGTCGGCCAGGCGGCCGGCGACCAGCCGCAGGGCGCGTTCCTGGACCTCGGGCGCCGGGTGGGCGAAGGCCACCGCGAGGGCGGGCAGCAGGTCGTCGGCCCGGACCGGATCGCGGCGCAGCACCGCGTCGGCCCAGCCCAGCTGGACGGTGGCGAGCGCCTTCTCCGGCCGGGCCAGGACCTCGGCCGTCAGCTCGGTGAACAGCTCGGCGGACAGCCGGAGGTCCACGGACCGCAGGGCCGCCTGGGCGGCCTTCGCGGCGGTCGGCGCGCCGTCGGCGGCCAGCCGGACGTGGTCGCGGGCCCGGGCGGTGACCTCCTCGGCGTCGGGGGCCAGTTCCGCGTACAGCCGCAGGAAGCCGCGCAGGTTGCCGGGCCGCTCGCCGCGCAGGAGGAGGCCCAGGCAGAGGTCGATCAGTTCGGCGCGGTCCAGCAGGCCCTCGCCGGCCAGGGCGGTGAGCGCCTTGGGCCACTCGTTGTCGGGCCCGAAGCCGGCCGTGTGCGGGTCGGCGAGCTCGGTTCCGGCGTCCGGGACCTCGAACAGCCGGCGGACGAACTCGGCGAGCCGGGGCTGGGCGCGCAGCCAGCCGAGCAGTGTGTCGTGGTGCGGCACCGCGGCGCGCAGGCCCTGCTCGGCGAACCACTCGCCGATCTCCTGGTGGGACGCGTAACGCACCAGCCCGCCCTCGCGCAGCCAGCCGGTCAGGTAGCCGTCGGTGGCGGGGACCTCGGCGCCGGACCAGACGGCGAGGCCGTGGGCGATCAGCCAGCGGAAGGCGTCGCCGCGCGCGGGCAGCCACTCGGCGAGCCGGACCGCGAGTTCCCGCTGGAACGCCGCGTCGCGGTGCGGCAGCAACAGGACCCGCAGGACGGCGTGGGCGTCGGGGTTGGTGGAACCGCCGTCGGGCAGCGGCCAGTTGACGGCGAGGAGGCGACGCGCGGTGAGCCAGTCCAGGGCCTCCGCCGGGGTGGCGGCGGAGAGGATCCCGGCGAACTGCAGGGCGGCGAGCTGGTCGTACGCCGCGGCGTAGCGCCGCCGGTCGTTCGCGGAGAGCTCCCGCGTCAGCTCGGTGCGCAGCTTGCGCAGCGGGGCGCGCAGGTGGCGCAGTTCGGCGGCGGGCACGGGCGAGAGCCGGCCGATCACGCCCTGCGGCACCCGGGCGGCGATCAGCGCGCGCACCTCGTCCCAGCCGATCGTCCCGCTCGTGGGACCGGTCATGACGTTCCTCCACCTGCTCCGACGCGATGGGCGCGAACCTAGCGGGCCGCACCGACAGCGGGACCGCCGGCCGGACCGCCGGGACGGGCGAGCCGCCCCCGACCCGCCTCCCCGGCGCCCCCGGCCGCCCCGGACCGGTCCGCGGTCACACCGGCCGGAGCACCGCGGCGAACTGGGGCAGCGCCAGCAGCAGCAGAACCGTCCCGGCCTCGATCCAGCGGTACTTGGCGCGGATGATCGCACTGGTCACGACGAGCGAGGCGAGCAACGGTCCGGCCGGGTCCCGCCCGGCCCGTTCGAAGGCCCGGCCCAGGCGTCCTCGGCCGGTCCGCGCGCCGATGTGGCCGAAGTAGCCGGGGCCGCTCGCACCGTCCCCGCGCCCCTTGCGGTGGCGCGGGGCGATGGCCCAGACGAAGCAGCCGACGGCGCACAGGGCGCTGAGCACGGCCGTCCACCACAGGAGGCGGGTGTCCCAGCCGTGGGCGGCCGCGGCACCGTCCCTGCGGGTGAGCGGCACGAACGCGCCGAGGGCCGCCCCGGTGAAGGCCAGCAGGACGGCGGCCTTGGTGTCGGCCCTGGCCAGTTCGGTGCCGTTGGCGGCCAGCAGGCGTTCCATGGCCGCCACCGCCCCCGGGGTCGGAGCGCCCGGAGCCGACGTCCCCCGGGCGCTCGGTGCGGCTGTCGGGCTCACAGCGGCCGCCCGTTCACCGACCCGTTCACCGACCCGTCGAAAGCTCCGTTGACCGATCCGTCGGCCCAGCCGTCGGCCGGCACCCGGACCCTGCCGAACTCCGCCCCGGGAGGCGGCGGCGGTCCGGGGACCGAGCGGCCGAGCGCGACCAGCCGGTCGCGCAGCAGCCGGGAGAGTTCGTGCTGCTCCTGGGGCGTCAGCTTGCCGAGCAGCCCGGCCACCGCGTCCTGCCAGTCCGTCGCGCCGCGCAGCAGGTCCGCGTGGTCGACCGTCCAGTCCAGCACCTGGCGGACCTCCTCCGGCCGGCGGGCCAGCCACAGCGCCGCGAGGTAGACCGGGCCCTGCTGGACGGCGTACCGGCAGAACTCGTACTCCTTGCTGCTCTCCTCGCTCCAGCCCCTCGGCGGGGCGGCGCCGCCGCCGTCGCCGAGACGGAGCTCGCTGCCGTGCTCCCGCGCGCCGACGTCCGTCACCCGGTAGCCGAGGCCGCAGTCGGCCATCAGGTGCGGCGCCGCCAGGTACTGCATCACCTCGGCCGCGCCGAAGTCCTGCCCGGCGGCGGCGAACTGCTGGTGGAGGTGGTGCAGCCGCCGTTCGAGGTCCTTGCGCACCGGGTACCAGCCCCGCACGGTGCCGGTGCGCACCACCTGCACGGGGTCGTGGGCCCACCAGAGCACGTGCACGTCGAAGGACTCCGTGCCGTACGCGGTCGGGACGCCGACCGCCCGCACACCCGGCCGCTCGTCGAGCTGGACCAGGTACGCGCCGTCGTACCCCCACAGGCCGCTGCGCACCGCCGCCGGGCCGTCCTCGTCCGGGAGCAGCCGGCGGCGCAACGGCCCCGCCAGGTGGTACAGCCCGTCGCGGTCGCGCAGCACCAGGGCCCGGTCGCGCCGGCCGGACCAGCGGTGGCCGAGGATCTCGCGCCAGGGGGCGCGGGCGGCGCGGGTGTAGACGGGCGGATCGAGGTCGGCGGTCATCGGGGGGTTCCTCCGTTCGGGTGGGCGGCCGCGGGGCGGGGCTGCTGCTCGCCGTGCCGCCAGGCCGCCAGGGCGTACCGGGCGACGGACCGCCCGGGGAGTTCCTGGTCCTCGTCGTTGTCGATCTCGACGAACAGGCGCATGACACCCAGGTGCAGGTCCTGGGCGAGCGCGGTGAACAGCGTCTCGACGGCGGTGCGCCGTTCGGCGTCCCAGGCGGCGGTGCGGCACCAGCCGACGAGCGCACGGCAGGTCGCGTCGAAGCGGGCATCGTCGTCCAGGGCGCGGCGGACGAGTCCGAGGAGGGGCTCGGTGTGTTCGCCGACGCTCAGCACCTGGGCCCCGAACCATCCCGGGTCGTCCCACAGCAGCCCGGGCAGGACGTCCAGCACGAGCGGCGCGGCGTCCGGGCGGTCCGCCCAGCCGGTGAGCTTGCGGAAGACGGTCGCCTGGTTCCCCGCCGCGAACAGGGCCCGCAGGGCCAGCGTCACGGCCCTCGCGACCTGCCGTTCGTCCCCCTCGGTGCCCCGGTAGGCGCTGCGCAGCAGGGTCAGCGCGACCTCGGGGCGGGCGGTCCCGAAGTCGGAGCCGCAGGCGAAGGCCACCGTGGACCGCAGCCGCCAGCCGCCTTCGACGCTCCACCGGCCCAGGTGGTACTTGACCTCGCCGGCGAGGACGAGGTCGCGGGCCGCGATGCCGAGCGCGTAGGCGGCCGTGGTGCGGCTGTGCGCGCGCTCGGAACCGGCCAGCTCGCGGATGTGCCGCAGCGCCCGGCGCCCGCCGCCCCAGCTCGCGGCCATCCCCATGACGTGTCCGACCGGCACGGCGAGGTCGGACTCCCGCGCGGGGACGGTGTCCAGCCACTCCGTCAGCAGCGTGGACAGCTCGCTGTACTGCCGCCAGACGTGCCGCAGGACGGCCTCCGCCTGCCGGTGCCGGGTGAAGACCACCGGTTCCACCGTGTAGGTGAAGCGGCTGTGGGCGCGGATCTCGGCGGGCCCGCGCCGGGCGCGGACGGAGAGCAGGAGCTCCTCCAGCGACCGGCGGAACACGAAGCGCGGGTTCGGCCGGGGCTGCTCCCGGCTCGGGCGCGGGCCCGGGCCGTCCGGGTCGCCGCCCTCCGGGAGGACGGAGTCGAGCCGGCCGGCGGCCAGTGCGAGGAGCCGGTCGGCCTCCTCCCGGACGATCCGGTGGTCGAGCCCCTCGAAGACGCTGGTCGCCAGCAGGAAGGCCAGGCCGTCGGGGTCGTCGCGGAGCCCGTCGAGGAGCTCGGGCACCTCCCCCTCCGCGAGGAAGCTGAGCCGGGCGCGCAGGTCGTCGGGGTCGGGGCCGTCGTCTCCGGCGGTGCTGACGGTGGCGACGAGTTCGGCGACCTGGGCGGGGACGAGTTCGGGGGTGAGCAGGGTGTCGAGCAGCTCGGGCCCCAGCGCGTCCAGCAGTCGCCGCCGCCGGGCCGCGTCGGGCACGGCGGCCGTCAGCCGGGCGTCGAAGACGGCCCGGGGCGCCGGGGGTTCGCACCGCACCGGGGTGACGTGCAGGTCCCGGGCCAGGGCGCGGATGCGCTCCGGCTCGTGCGGGAGGAGGACCACCATCCGGGCGTCCGCGTCGTGGAGCAGGCGGCGCAGGTTCGCGACGACGGCCGGTCCCAGCGGGTGCTGCGGGAGGAGGCCGTGCACGAGGTAGCCGCGGGCGCCGGCGCCGGTGGGGCGCCAGGTGGCGAGGTTCTCGTCGCCGTCGAGCGCGCGGAGGTCCGGGCTGCCGCCGCTGTGCCGGTGGAGCAGGTTCAGGGCGGCCGTCCGGCGCCCGGTGCCGGGCTCACCGTGGAGGAAGAGGACGCGTTCGTCGAGTTCGGCGAGCGCGGTGGCGAACCAGTCGGGTTCGGCGAACCCCGTGCGGGCGTCGAGGATCTCCGACACCGAGATCGGCCCTTCGTGCGCCTCCACCGGCCGGTCGCCCCGTCCGCCCGGCACGCCGTTGTTCTCGACCCGCTGGCCGCCGTGCACGGAGCCGGTGTTGATGTTCCCGTTCGGGGCGTAGATGAAGGGCCGGCCGGCCCGGAAGGCGGCGAGCTCGTCGTCGAGGTCCGTCAGTTCCTCGGCCGGACCGGCGGCGGCCGCGGGATCCCCGGCGGCGTCGGCGGCGCTCACCGGTGGTGCTCGTGCTTGTCGCCGTGGACGGTGTCGCCCTTGGTGCCCTCGACGTAGTCGCCGCCGACCGAGCCGATGGAGCGGACCGACTCGCCCCGCACGACGTTGCCGCCGACGGCGCCGCGCATGGTGTTGGTGACGGCCTGCCCGCCGTACACGGTGCCGCTGTTCACGTTGCCCCCGTCCGCCCGCTGGACCGTCGGGGGCGCCGCCGGCGCCGGGCGCCGCTCCTCGCCGACCGGCGGGTGGCCCTCGGCGTCCGCCCGGCCGGTCTGCTGGTCGCCGGTGGCGGCCGGGTCGTCCAGGAGGCGGCGGTCGTAGAGGTTCCCGGAGGGCGCGGGCACGTAGAGCCAGGCCCGCTGGTCGAAGCGCTTGCCCTCGACGGTGGCCGGTACCTCGATGAAGTGGTCCGGGTGCCGGCCGGTGTAGCCGCTCTCCACCGCGTCCTGGTAGCAGCGGTCGGAGAGGATCGCGGCGACGTGGGTCACGCTCGCCTTGGCGTCGGCCAGGACGGCCTTGACGGGGCGCGAGTCGAGCAGCCGGTGGGTGTCGTTGCGCGGCGTGCCGTTGCCGTCGAACTCGCCGCCGCCGTCCGGCAGCGGCCCGAGGTGGAGGCTCACCCTCAGCCGGATGGCCACCGTGCCGACGGTGTGCACCTTGAACTCGCCGAGCAGTTCCTGGAGGGTGTGCAGCCAGGGGTGGATCACGAACGGCATCCACCCGGGGTCGAAGCCGAAGACGTAGCCGTCGCCGGTGGAGGCGGGGAACCTGCGGTCCAGCCAGACCTCGGACAGGCCGGCCTGCTCGAAGGACTGCCGGAGCAGCTCCGGGATCGCCCGGCTGATCGCGCCGTGCTCGACGGCGGGGTGGCCGGTGAAGTCCTTGGCGTCGACGGCGACGATCCCCCGGTACGGGGGCAGCCGCCGGCTGCGGCTGTAGGGCAGCGCGCTGGCCTCGGGGAAGCGGCTGGCGTCGGTCGGGGGTCGGCCGGACTCGGACATCGGACTCCTCGGTGGGCTCGGTGCGGAGGTTGCGCTCCAAGCTTCCCGAGGACGCCGCCCGCCGTGTGCTCGCGCGGTGCGGAACACCGGTGACGGACGTCACACGAACTGATGACCGGTCAACCCCGGTGCGGGGCGGACGCCGCGCCCCGCAGGGCGGCCGGGTCGCCGACGACGATGCGCCGGCGCCCGCTCTCCACCCCCAGCGGCGCCAGTTCGGCAAGGCCCGCGGTGACGGTGTTGCGGGAGACGCCGAGGTACTGCGCCAGGTCGTCGCGGGTCAGGGCGAGTTCGACGCCCGCTCCGGGTCCGCCCGGGCCCGCGGAGAGTTCGGCCAGGGCCGCCAGGGCGGCCGCCAGCCGGGCCACGGCGTCCCCGCCGCCACGGGCGCGGTCCGACTCCCGCAGCCGGCCGAACGCGTAGCGGACCATGACCGGGTACAGGTCGTGCTCCGCGACGAACCGCAGGAACGCCTCCCGGCCCACCACGGCCACCGTGCACGGCGCTATGGCCTCGACGCTCGCCGAGCGCACGCTGTCGTCCAGCACCGCCACCTCGCCGAGCACCTCCCCGGGGCCCCGGAAGGCCAGCAGGGTGAGGTCCCCGTCCGGCTCCCGGCGGACCACCTTGGCCACGCCGGTGAGCAGCGCGAGCACATGGGTGCCCGGCTCCTCCTGCCGGAGCAGGACACCGCCGGCGGGGTGCCGTCGCTCGTGCGCGCCGGCCAGCAGGGCGCTCCAGGTCCGCTCCCCCATGAGGTGACGCAGCGTCCGGTCCGTTCGGTCCGGCATCGCGCCGGCGCGGGCATCCATGCGAAGACGATAGGAGACCGCCGGGGGCCGTGTGCGGGCCTCGCCGGGAAAGCCGGCGAGGCCCGGCGGGCGCGGGGCCGGGTCAGGCCCGGCGGCGGGCGGCGAGGACGGTGTGGACGAGGACGCCGACGAGCAGGAACAGGACGCCCTGGTAGACGGCGGCGTAGCCGGCGCCGGCGACCAGCCAGGCGGAGAAGCCGAAGGCGCCGAGGGCGAGGGTGAGGTCGCGGGCGAGGCGGGCGGGGGCGACGCGGTCGCGGGCGCCGCGCAGCAGCCAGTACAGCTGGGCCGCGCTGGAGAGGAGGTAGGGGACGGTCGCGGTGAAGGTGGTGACCAGCACCAGGGTGTCGAAGGCGGCCTTCGCGCCGGAGGCGAAGTCGAGCACGGTGAGCAGCGAGGCGAGCGTGACGCCGGCCAGGACGCCGACGACCGGCACGCCGCGGCGCTCGGTCGCGAAGACGGCCGGGAACAGGCCGTCCTTGGCGGCCGCGTAGGGGGCCTGGGCGGAGAGCAGGGTCCAGCCGTTGAGCGCGCCGGCCATCGAGACGAGGGCGGCGACGGCGACGGCGGTGCCGCCCCAGGAGCCGCCGAAGACGGCGTTCACGGAGTCGGAGAACGGCGCGGTGGAGTGGACCAGCCGCTCGTGGGCGACGGTGCCGAACACGGCGAGCGTGCCGAGCAGGTAGACGACGGCGGCGCCCACCGTGCCGAGCACGCTGGCCCTGCCGACGTTGCGCTCCGGGTCGCGGACCTGGCCCGCGCTCATCGCGGCCGACTCCACGCCGAGGTAGCTGAAGAGCAGGATCGCGGCGGCGGCCGTCATCCCGCCGAGCCAGCCGTCGCCGGTCGCGTCGAAGGGGCCGAGGTTGGCCGGGTCGAAGGAGCCGAGGCCGGCCACCGCGACGACCAGCAGGGGGACGAACTTGAGGACGGTGGAGACGAGTTGGACGGTGCCGACGTAGCGGGTGCCGGCCAGGTTGGCGAGCGCGGGCAGCCACTGGACGGCCAGCGCGCAGCCCACCGCGAGCGGGGTGGAGCGGCCGACGGCGGGCCACAGCACGCCGAGGTAGCCGACGGCGGCCACGGCGAGGGCGGCGTTGCTGACCCAGGTGGTGATCCAGTACGACCAGGCGGCGATGAAGCCGGCGAAGTCGCCGAAGGCCTCGCGGGCGTAGACGTAGGGGCCGCCGGTGCGCGGGTCGCGGCGCGCGAGCCGTCCGAAGACCAGGGCCAGGGCGATCGCACCGGCGGTGAGCACGGCGAAGGCGAGCAGGCTGACCGTCCCGTACGGGGCCACCGCGGCGGGGATCATGAAGATGCCGCCGCCGATGATGTTGCCCATCACCAGGGCGGTCGCGGTCGGCAGGCCGAAGCGGCGGACGGCGGACCGGGGCGGCGGCGCCGGGGCCGGGGAGGGCGCCGCCGGGTTCGGCGGCGCCGGGGGTGCCGGGGACGCCTTCCGGGTCACGGCCGGGCTGGTCTGCATGAGGGTGTGGTGCCTTTCCTGGTCCTGCGCGCTCGGTGGAGCGGAGGCCCATGCTCATGCAGGCGGCACCTTGTACCAAATCGGCGGGATTTGTCCTTTGGACCGGCCCGCCGGCCGGAAAACCTCCGGTCGGGCGATGGCCGGACGGGCACTCGTCCCGCACCCGTCACCGGGGGTGCCGGGGACGCCGGGAGTGCCGGGGACGCCGGGATCCGCGCGTCCGGCCCCGGCACCCCCGGCCAGCGTCACTCGGCGACGAAGGTGCTGCCGCTCCACTCGAAGACGTCCAGCGGGACGCCCTCGTGCTCGGCGGTCCGGCCGGCGCGCCGGAAGTGCTCGTACCGGTTGCCGACGAGGACCTTGACGACGCTCTCACCGGCGCCGACCTCACGCACGCGCGCGAAGTCGATTCCGGCCGTGCCGCCTTCGAGCAGGATGTTCGCCTTCGGCTCCGTCATCGTGATACCTCCGGGGGGAGTGGCCGGCGAGAGCCGGCCCGGGGCCCCGAACCTACGCAGCCGCCCGCCGCCGGATAACCCCTAGCGGCGGCATTCCCGGGTCGGTTAGGGGGGTCGGAATCCGGCCGCGGCGCGCCGCGGCCCTCGCCCCGTCAGCCCGCCGAGTGCCGCAGGATCTCCAGGACCTCACCGGCGATCGCGGCCTCGTTCTGCTCGAACACCGGCCCGGTGAGCTGGTCGGTGCGCTCCGGCAGCCCGGTGAGCACGGGGGTGTGCAGGTGACCGCCGGGCAGCTGAGGGGCGAGCTCCAGGCGCAGCCGGTTGCTGCGGTAGGCGACCTCGTTGGAGAGGTAGCCCCCGCCGCCGCCCGCGACCGCGCGCGAGCCGGGGGTGGGACCGTCCGCCCGGTCGACCGGCGCGCTCGCACCGGCCGGGATCTCGGTCACGGTGGTGTTCAGCTTGACCGGGAACGGTTGCTGCACGGCCGTCATCGGCCCGGTGGGCAGGCTGGTGGCGATGAACTCCGCACCGGGGCCGAGCCCGGGGGCGGTGACGGGGTGCTCGCGGGTGCCGCCGGAGAGCACGCCGGCGTTGTCGGGGTAGGGGTCGGCGGAGCGGGAGCGGCCGGCCCAGGCCTCCAGGGTGAACAGGCCGGGGTAGCCCTGGCTGACGGTGGTGACGAGGTCGGCGGAGCGGTGGCCGGGGGCGAGCCGCGGGCCGAAGGCGCGCTCGACGATGCCCCGGTCGAAGTCGCCGTAGCGGACCGGGAACACCACCGCCTGGATCTCGGCGGGGGTGCCGTCGGCGAGGGTGATCCGCCGGCCGTCCAGTTGCAGCACCGCCGAGCCCGAGGGATTGGCGCGGCGCGGCTCGGCGTCCAGGCCGAAGGGGTCGAAGCCGCTCACCAGGATCCGGCGCACCCCGGGCCGGGCGCCGAAGCCGCTGTCGGTCAGCCCGCGCGAGGCGTCCTCGAAGCGCTGCCGCAGGGCCGCCGTATCGACCGTGAAGTCCGGCTGCCAGCGCGCCAGTTGGATGGTCATGGCGACCCTGGTCCAGTACAGCGGGCGGTCGTCCCCGGCCGGCAGGTCGCCACCGGGGCGGCTGCCCCGGGCCCGGTCGACGCCGGCCCGCCAGAGCGCCTCGCCCCAGGCGTCGACGATCCGGCCGGCCCCGGCGGCGCCGCGCGCGGCGCAGAGCGCGGCGGGGAAGCGGCGGACGAAGTCGCCGAGGCCGCCGCGGTCGGTCAGGGCGGCGGTCCGCGGGTCCGCGGTGCGCGCCTGCTCCCGGTCGAGCGGCACGGAGTCGACGCTCCGGCAGGAGGGGCGGGCCGGCTGCGCGGTGGCGGCGGTGGCGGGGAGCGCGGTGGCGGCGAGAGCGCCGATGAGGGTCGCGGCGAGCGCGACCCGGCGCCTGGCGATCGTCATGACGTGGACACTACAGATGCTTCCCGGCGTTCACCAGAGCGCCTCGCCGCCACCACGGACCGTGATCGCGGAGGGCGCCCACACCCGGAGATCCCCGACAGAACGGGCTCCGGCCCCCCTGGCGAGTCACGCCCCGTAGCGGTTTACTGGGAGTGAGCAGGGCAGGAGACGGAGGCCCGGCGATGGAATGTCCCCACCCACCCGGATTCCACGCGGAGGTCCGCGCCCAGTACGCGGCCGCCGGCGCCGAAACGGCGCGGCTGCTGCGCGCGGTGTCCGAGGACCGCTGGACAGCGCCCACCCCGTGCCGCGACTGGGACGTGCGCGCGCTGGTGAACCACCTGGCGGCCCAGCACCTGTGGGTGTGCCAGGCGGTCGCCGGCTACACCCCGGAGCAGATCGGCCACCGGTTCGAGGGCGACGTGCTCGGCCGCAACCCGCTGGGCGTGTGGACGATGGCGGTGCGCAGCGCGCAGCGCGCGCTCAACCGCCCCGGCGCCCCCGACCTGCTGGTCCACCTGCCGTACGGCCTGCGGGACGCCGGCGGGTACGCCCGGGAGCTGACGGCCGAGACGGTCGTGCACGGCTGGGACCTCTCCCGGGCGCTCGGCGAGCGCGGCCGGATGCCGCCGGGCGCCGCCCGGTACGCGCTCGCCGAGTTCCGCGGCTACCGCGATCTGGTGGGCACCGGCCGCTTCGACCCGCCGCGTGCCGCACCGCCGGGCGCGGACGCCGAGGACCTGCTGCTGGCCCTCACCGGGCGCGACCCGGCGTGGTCCGCCGACCGCATCTGACCCGGCCGGAAGCCGAACCGACCGCCGCTGTTCCGCGGCCCGCCCGTCGGTCGGGCCCCCTGCGGCTCCTCCAGCGCGGCGAACGTGCCGGGCCGGTACGGGCCGCCCGCCCGGTGGACGACGGTGTTCATCCGGGCCGCCGCGTTGATCGGCGCGATCAGGCGGACCAGCGCGCCCAGCCGGTCGTCGTCGAAGTACCCGCACGCCTCGGCCCAGGTCCCGCCGGTCACGCCGTGCCGGTCCGGCACTCCCGCCCGACCCGCGAGACCCCGCTCACCCGGTGAGGCGCGACGCCCCCCGGGCGGCCCGGTCCGGGCGAACGGATCGCCGAGAAGCCGCCGGAGCGGCCGATCGCGCCGGTCGCCCTCCTAGGCTCGCGGCGGCACGGGCGGACCGTCGTGGTCACGCTTTCCGGACCCGTGCCGCCTCGGGTCATGTGTCGTCGACGAAGGAAGAGCGAGGAAGAGATGGGTACACCCAGCGAGCCTTTCGGGACGGTTGTCAGCGAGATCGGAGTCAACATCCGGGAGTTCCCCAGCACCGACTCCTCCGTCGTCGGCACCTTCCCGTTCGGTGCCAAGATCGGGCTGCGGTCGAAGGTCAGGGCGCAGAACATCGACGGCAACGACATCTGGTACCTGCTGCGCGACCGCAACGCGTGGGTCGCCGCCCGGCATGTCGCCAACACCGGCGTCGTGCCGTTCGCCAAGGACGCGGCGGGGAGTTCGGGGGTGACGGCGGCCGAGGGACCACAGGGGTAGGCCGGTCCGGGCGGTGGTGGGCGGTGGTGGGCGGTCCGCCCCTGCCGGCCCGGCGGCCCGCCCCGCCCCGGCTCACCCGCGCGCACGGCTCCGGCCGTGCGCGCGGGCGTGTCCGGGGCGGTCGCGGGATCGTTGACGTCCGATTCTCGCCAGCCCAACGCCCCTCCGGCTTGGTGGACTTCGGGCATCGATCACTCACCGTGCCCGGACAGGAACACCGTCATGCCCGACACCGCCATGCCCGACACCGCCCGCCCCGCCCCGCACTCCCCGCCACGGAGCCGGACCCGTTCCCGGACCGGCGGTTGGCCCGCCGTCCTCGCCGTCACCGCGGGCGTCTTCGCCATCGTCACCACCGAGATCCTGCCGGTCGGCCTGCTCACCCCGATCGGCGACACCTTCCGGATCTCCGACGGCACCGCCGGGCTGATGATGACCCTGCCCGGCCTGGTCGCCGCCGTGGCCGCGCCCGCCGTCACCGTCGCGACCCGCCGGGCCGACCGCCGCACCATGCTCTGCGCCCTCCTGCTGCTCCTGGCGGCCGCCGACCTGCTGAACGCCTTCGCCCCCGGGTACGGGGCGGTGCTGGCGGCCCGGGTCGCCCTCGGCCTGGTCATCGGCGCCTTCTGGTCGATCGGCTCCGGGCTCGCCCCGCGGCTCGTCCCGCCGGACCGGCAGGCCCGCGCCCACACCGTGATCTTCACCGCCGTCCCGCTCGGCTCCGTGCTCGGCGTCCCGGCCGGCGTGCTGCTCGGTTCGCTCGCCGGCTGGCGCGCGGCCTTCGCCGCGATGGGCGTCCTCACCCTGCTGGTCCTGGCCGCCCTGCTGTGGAGCCTGCCCCCGCTGCCGCCGCCGGCCACCACCACCGGCCTCGGCGTGCTGCGCGGGCTGCTCGCCGGCCGGGACACCCGCACCGGCCTGGCGGTGACCTTCCTGATCGTCCTCGCCCACTTCGGCGGCTACACCTACGTCACGCCGTTCCTGGCCGAGGTCACCCACGCCGGCCCGGGCCTGATCAGCGGGCTGCTGCTCGCCTACGGCGCCGCCGGACTGCTCGGCAACCTGCTCGCCGGGCAGCGCGCCGCCCGCGCCCTGCGCCCGGTGTTCACGGCGGCCGCCGCCCTGCTCGCCGCCGCCACCCTCCTGCTGCCCGTGCTCGGCACCACCGGTCCCGGCGCCACCGCGCTGCTGCTGCTCTGGGGCGTCGCCTACGGCGCCGTGCCGGTCTGCTCGCTCAGCTGGTTCCTCGCCGCCGCACCGCACGCCCCCGAGGCCGCCGGTGTCCTGTTCACCTCGTCCTTCCAGGCCACCATCGGGATCGCCGCGCTGCTCGGCGGCGCCGTCGTCGACCGCACCACCCCCACCACCGTCCTGCTGCTGGCCGGCGTCACCGCGCTGCTCGCCGCCGCCACCGCCGTGCGGACCGCCCCGGTCACATCGCGATGAGCACACCGGTGGGCACCAGGGTCAGCCCGGCGCTCACCGGCCAGTAGAACCAGCCCCCGCCGGTCCGCCCGGAGCGCCCGGAGCGCCGCCGCAGCGCGTCGTTCGCCAGCCACCACAGTGCCGCGCACGCCACCACCACCGGCCCGCAGAGCACCAGCCACGGCAGCGGCCCGTCGTTCTCGGTCGGCTCCCCCTCCGTCCACCCCAGCGCCGCCAGCGGCCAGTTGGCGGCGAAGTACCACAGCAGGAAGAGCGGCACCACGGCCGGCAGACCCATCACCAGGTTCACGGCCGCGGCGGCCGGCGGGTACGTACGCATCCGGTCAGTATCCCTTGTCGGTGGCTCCTGGCACGATGCCGTCATGCTCGCCACCCGTCCTGACCGGCGCCCCGACGGCGCCCCGGCGCTCCCCGACCTCCGGGGGGACTTCGAGGTGCACCTCACCGTGCGGCCGGACGCCGCCGAGGCGCTGGCCGCCTGGGCCGCCGACCACGGCCTGAAGTGCACTCACATCCTGCTGGCCCGCGGCGCGGCGCCCTCGCAGCCGATGCTCACCCTGCGCGCCGCCGGCCCGCTGGCGGAGGTCGCCGCGGCGGCCGCCCGGACCGCGGAGAGGCTGGCCGCGGCCGGGTTCGCCGTCCTGCGCACCAAGATCGAGGCCACACCGTGGGCCCGCGGTGTCCCGGCCTCGGACGGGGACGCCGCCGCCCACGGCCCGGCCCGCTACTTCGAACACCACGTCAAACTGCTGCTGCCCGGGCCCGCCCCGGAGCCCGGGCTCGCCGAACTCGCCGTCCGGCACGGCGCCCACCTGTCGCACAACCCGCGCCGGGTGCGCGCGGACGGCCGGCGCGAGTGGTTCGTCACCCAGCGGTGCCGCCGGGTCGGTCTGGCCGCCGCCGGCCGCCGCCTGGAGGCACTGCTCGCGGACCTCACCACCAACGGCCACCACGTCGTCTCGGTGGAACGCGAGTTCGTCGCCGTGGACAGCGCCGAGGCGCTGGACGCGGGGTGGCTGACCGAGCACGACCGCACCGCGGAAGGAGAGACCCGATGACCGACAAGCGTCCGCTCGCCTGGGAGGTCCTCACGTACGGGCCGTGGGAGGACCTGCTCGTACCCAAGCAGCCCCCGCCGGAGGACGTCCGGGAGGAGCGGGACCTGCCCCGGTCGATCCGGCCGATCGACGACGAGGCGGTGCGCCAGCAGCCGGTCTTCGACCCCGCGCTCGCCGGGTACAGCCGGGCCCTGCGGCCGAGCGAACCCGTCTTCGCCGACCCCGGCCTCGCCGAGCGCTGGCACGCCGCCCGGCGCGAGGCCCTGAACACCGTGCTGTCCGCCGTCGCCGCCTCCCCGTGGGCCGGACACCTCGTGCTGCGCGGCAGCGTCCTGCTGCGCGCCTGGTACGGCGAACAGGCCCGGGAGCCGGGCGACCTGGACTTCGTGGTGGTCCCGGCGGACTGGACGCTGGAGGACCCGCGCACTACCCGGATGCTCACCGAACTCGCCGCCGGTGCCGAGGCGCTCTCCGGAGCGGTCCGGCTGCACGCCGACCGGGCGGTCGACGACGAGATCTGGACGTACGGCCGGGTCCCCGGACGCCGGCTGGTGCTGCCCTGGACGGCGCCGGGCGTGCCCGGCGGCACCGTCCAGCTGGACTTCGTCTTCACCGAGCCCCTGCCCGCCGCCCCGCGGCCCTGCGAACTGCCCGGCGTCGGCGCCCCGCTGCTCGCCGCCACCCCGGAGCTCTCGCTGGCCTGGAAGATCCTCTGGCTGGTCTCGGACGCCCACCCGCAGGGCAAGGACCTCTACGACGCGGTGCTGCTCTCGCGCACCGCCACGGTCTCCTACGCCCTGCTGCGCGAGGTGTTCACGCTCTCCGAGGAGAACTACGCCCGGTGGCCGGTGCTCCCCGGGGACCTCGCCGAACTCGAAGCCGACTGGGACGAGTTCGCCAAGGACTACCCCGGCTTCGCCGAACCGGTCGAGGAGTACCCGGCCGAGTTGGTGGCCGGACTCGCCGCCACGTTCGGCGGCCGCGGCGAGTACGCCCTGCGGGCCGAGTGGCTCGCCCCGCTGATCGGGGAGCTGCGCGAGGTCCTGGCCCGCGAGGGCATGGCCGCGGTCCAGCAGTGGATCACCCGGCACCACCTGCCCCCGGCCAACTCCCTGGTCGTCGTCCGCGAGCTGCTGGACGGCGACCTCGCCGCCGCCCGCCGGCTCCTGGGCGACCACGGCCACCCGAACCGGCACCTCGGCAACCTGGCGGAGGTCGCCGACCGCTACGCCGCCGAACTGTCGGCCGGCTGACCGGTTGGCAGCCCGGCACGGGCAGCACCTCTACGGCGGCCCCGGCCGGGCCCCGTCCGTCGGACGCTCAGCACGGGCGGGCGGGGGCCGTCACTCCGTGAGGAGGAGGTCGCCCTTGCGGAGGTTGCACAGCCAGTGGCTCAGCTGCACGTTGTCGGCGGTGTGACCGCCGCCCGCGGTCACCGGCACCCGGTGGTCCAGGGTGGCGCACCACAGGTCCGGCCAGGACAGGTCCGGGTCGACGGCGGCCCCGCAGATCCGGCAGAACCAGCCGTCACGCTCGTAGATCTCCCGCGGGTCCAGGCGCTCGATCTCGCCCTCCTGCCCGAGCGCGCGCATGCGGGCGGCGTAGTTGCCGGCCGCCCGGCTGACGCGCTTGAGCCGCTCCGAGCGGGCCGCGTACGCGGGGGTCCACAGCGTGGGAATCTCCTGGAGGCCGCAGACGTGGGCCGTCCAGGTGTACGGCTCGCCGTCCTGGTCGACGTCGCGGACCACCTCCTGGTACCAGCACCAGGTCCGCCCGCCGGCCTCGAACGGCTCGTACGTGTCGAGCTGGTGGGGGCCGAGGAACTGGCCAAGCAGCAGCGAGGTCCGGGTGCCGCTCTCGTCGACCTCGTAGAAGCAGGTCGAGCCCGTCTCCTCGTGCACCGCGAACACCACGCGGTCCAGGTCCCAGTGCTCCGGCGCCCCGACGGTGACCTCCCAGGGGACGGTCTCCGGCGGCAGGACCGCCAGCGGCAGGTAGACGGTGCGCGAGCCGTGGCGCTCCACGATGTCGCCCGGCCTCGGCGAGCGGCCCAGGAACTCGTACGGGAACGGCGCGTCCTGGGCCAGGGTCCGGAACACCAGGGGTTCGCGCGGCGGCTCGGGCTCCGGCGTGGGCGGGGGCGGCGGGACGACCTCGCCCCGTTCGATCCGCCGGTTCAGCCGGCGCTTGAGCGTGGCGTTGCAGCGGGGCGAGCACACATGGCGGTCCCGCTGCTTCCACTGGGCGTTCGGCGCTATCGCCTCGCCGCACACCCGGCAGGGCTCGCCGCCCTTGGCCCGGCTCTCGGCCTTGAGTATCTCGTCGTACCACTTCGCGTAGTCGCCCACGCCTGCCACGTCCTTCCGTTCACCTGACCGCCCGACTGTAGACGAACCGGCGACCGGCGCGAGCGGCGGGCGCCGTCGTCGTCGCAGGTGAGCCGAGTGCTCCGGGGTCCGGACGGCCGACGCCGGGAGCACCGGCCCCGCTCCGGCCGGTGCGGGCCGCCGCGCCGGGCGGGCGGCGAGCAGCACCCGCAGCGCGCCCACCCAGACCATGGCGGCGCCGAGCAGGTGCGGGATCACCGCAGCCTCGGGCAGTCCGGTCAGCGACCGCACCACGCCGAGCAGGCCCTGGCCACCACCGAGGAGACGGCCGCCGCCCGCACGCTGCGCGGCCCGAGCATGCAGCGTCCGGCCGGCCAGGACAAGGGAGTTCGCGCCATCGGGGCCGTCCGCGATCGGGTCGTCGTACGGTGCGCCCACCCTACGACGGCCCTGCCTCCCGGTGACCGAGGCCCTCCGGAGCGTCACGGCTGGCGCGGTCCGACGGGTCGCAGCCGCCGTTCCCCCGGCCGTCGGGCCGGTCCGGGAGCAGTTCGGCGACGCGGTCGGCGACCTCCTGGTGCAGGGCGTCGCGCACCGCCCGAACGGCCGGCTGGGTCACCGCCTCCCGCCGGACCGCCAGCGTGATCGGCAGCCGGATGTCCACCTCCTCGGCCAGCAGCCGCGTCAGCCCGGCCCGTTCGGCGAGGAAGGCGGGCAGCACCCCCACCCCGGCCCCCAAGCGGGTGGCCTCGACCTGGGCGAAGACGTTGGTGGAGGCGAACGCCGGTGTGACGCCGGGCAGATGGCGCTCGATGTCGAGGTCTCCGACCTGGAGCATCGACTCGATGTAGAAGACCAGCGGATGCTCCCGCAGCTCGGCGACCGTCCCGGGGGCCCCGCACCGCGCGAAGTACTCGTCAGCGGCGTACAGGCCCAGGGCGTAGTCGGTGAGGTGCTCGGTGACCAGCCGGCCGCGCGGCGGCCCACCGATCGTCAGGGCCAGATCGAAGCCCGCCGGCCGAAGGGGCAACTCCCTTGTCGCCGTGATGAGTTCGGCCTGCAGCCGGGGGTGCCGGCGGCGCACCCGGGCCAGCGCCGGGGTGGCGAAGACGGTCCCGAAGCCGTCCGGCGCGCTCACCCGGACGGTGCCGTGCAGCGACGGCGCGTCCTGAGCGGACACCGCGTCGACAGCGCGCACCAGGGCGTCCTCGACCGCGCGGGCGCTCTCGCAGACGGCCTTCCCGGCGTCCGTCAGGGCCCAGCCCTCCGTGCCGCGCTCGATCAGCCGCACACCGAGGCTCCTCTCCAGCGCGGCGATGCGGCGGGACACCGTGGTGTGGTCCACCCCGAGCGCGTCGGCGGCGGTCACCAGCCGCCCGGTCCGGGCGACCGCGAGCAGGTGGCGGAGGTCGTCCGCGCGGAGCCGGTCGCCGACCGGGCGGGAGCGGGAGCGCACCGGGCCAGCCTATCTGCAGTTGTGCACACCCCGTCTGCGCGATTGGCGATTGAACGCACACCCGCGCGGGCCGCACAGTCGAGACCTCACCGTCCCGGCCGGCGCAACCGGCCACCGCTCTCCCACCGTCGAGAGGTGCCCCATGGTCGCCGGCCTGTCCCTGCCGCGGATCCTGCGCGTCGGCCGCGGCGCCGCCGCCGAACTCGGCGAGGTCGTCAGGGAACTGGGGCTGAGCCACCCGCTCGTCGTCACGGACGCGTTCCTGGTCGGCAACGGCGCGGCCCGGCGGCTGACCGCGACCCTGCTCGACGCCGGGCTGCAGCCGCGGCTGTTCGCCGACACCGTGCCCGACCCGACCACCGACTCGCTGCTCCCCGGCCTGGCGGCGCTGCGCGAGCACGGGGCGGACTCGGTCATCGGGTTCGGCGGCGGCAGCCCGATGGACAGCGCCAAGGCCCTCGCCCTGCTGGGCGTGCAGGGCGGCGAGATGCGCGACTACAAGGCACCGCGCGTCAACCACGGGCCGGCGCTGCCGGTGATCGCCGTCCCCACCACCGCCGGCAGCGGCTCGGAGGCGACCCAGTTCACCGTCATCACCGACAGCGCCACCGACGAGAAGATGCTCTGCCCGGGACCGGCCTTCCTGCCGCTGGCCGCCGTCATCGACGTGGAACTGACCATGTCGATGCCGCCCCGGCTGACCGCCGACACCGGCATCGACGCCCTCACCCACGCCGTCGAGGCGTACGTGAGCCGCAAGGCCAACCCGTTCTCCGACGGCCTCGCCCTCACCGCGATCGGCACCATCGGCCGCCGGCTGCGCCGCGCCTACGCGGACGGCTCGGACGCCGAGGCCCGCGAGGCGATGATGCTCGCCGCGACCCAGGCCGGCATCGCCTTCTCGAACTCCAGCGTCGCCCTCGTGCACGGCATGAGCCGCCCGATCGGCGCCCACTTCCACGTCGCCCACGGCCTGTCGAACGCGATGCTGTTCCCCGCCGTGACGGCCTTCTCCGTCCACGCCGCGCCCGCCCGGTACGCCGACTGCGCCCGTGCCCTGGGCGCCGCGAGCACCGCCGACTCCGACGACGCGGCGGCCGGCAAGCTCGTCGACGCCCTCCGCGCCCTCTGCCGCGACCTCGACGTGCCCACCCCCCGCAGCTACGGCATCGACCACGACGCCTGGACGCGCCTCACCCCGCTCATGGCCGAGCAGGCCCTCGCCTCCGGATCCCCCGCCAACAACCCCGCCGTCCCCACCGCCGCCCAGATCCAGGACCTCTACGCCGAGATCTACGCCTGAGGGTCCGAGGCTTGCCCGGAAACGCAGAGAACCCCCGCCGGAATACCGGCGGGGGTTCTCTCACAATTTGTTCGGCGGCGTCCTACTCTCCCACAGGGTCCCCCCTGCAGTACCA